>JAADIN010000100.1 GCA_013151315.1 Planctomycetota bacterium
GTGGAAAGGTAGCGTTGGATGGCCATCTGGTCCGAACCGGCTGTGCAGATGTACCAGGTAAATACGGACATGATCGACGCGGCAACGGTCACTCGCGAACCAGGATCGAACCAGATTTTCGGCGGATCCCATGTGGAAACCCACTCGGTTGGCCACCAGGCACCGACTCCACCTAGGTCGACTGTGATCAGAACGACCGTCAGCGCCGCGCCGCCAAGTAGGATGAACGTTTGCACCACATCAGTAACGACTACCGCGCGGATTCCGCCCATCGAGGTATAGATGACTGTGATAACCCCCAAGACAGCGCAGGCATAGGGCGTGGCCGACACATCCCATCCGAGCAGCGGAATAAGAACCTTGCTTGTCGTGGCGAAAATAATGGTCGCCATCCATGCGAGCCTTAGGGAGAGAAAAAAAAACGAGCCAAGCATGCGAACGCCGAGCCCGAGTCGCAACTCTAGAATTTCATAGGCACTGGTCACTTTTTGCTTCATGAAGAAAGGAATGAAAATCCAACCGACGACCAGCAGAACTAACGGGTAGGCAAGAAGCGAGGCAATAAACATCGGCCCATGCTCGATCATTTCTTCTGGGATAGCGAGGTAGCTGATCGTGCTCAGCAGGGTCGCGAAGAGCGAGAGGCCAACCGCCCAAGGCTTCATGGCGCGACCGCCGAGCAGATAGTCATCCGTGGAATGCGTACGGCGAGAATAGTACAAGCCAACACCAATCATCAAGGCGCCGTAGATCGCAATCACACCCCAGTCGATCAGATCGATGCCATGCTTGACCTGATTCACGGGATTCGAGGTACCTGCAGGTTCTGCGTCCACAGCGACAGCAGAAGATATGGCAGCGCAGACAAAGAAGAGAGTACACCCTACACCGAGAAGCCACTGCCGGTATGTTCCTATCACCATTTCACCGCCTCAGACGCGTTGTATTGCGTTCTAGTTTCTTAAGGTTCATCCGGATTTACTGCACGTCCCAAAACTTCCTGGAAGTGCCAGCCTTCTCGGCCGCTGGCATCCTCCCGCAGGGTTCTGGGATAGGCTCTTAGTCAGGTACAGACATTCTCGAATTTCAAAAGCAATCTTTCACTGGGTCTCGAGGCAAGCTACGTGTTGAAGTTGGCTACCCGAGACAATATCACCCCAAAGACCTGAGAAATATCACCACGGAGATTGGATCCAGAGGCCGCAATTGTAGCCTGCCATGCAATACTTCGCCAGATAGACGATGAAGATCGTGTAGTTCAAGGTTCCAAACCCGGGACTCTCCATTATCGGCCATCATATCCTTTGGAAGTGTGTTGCCGTTATGGATCTACGTTTTGTTTAGGAGAGAATCTCAACCAGTTCCAGGATCACGCCTTCTGGGTCGCGGCAGTAAGTGACTTTGGCCACGCCCTCGGAAGAAACTGCCGGTGGAGCATGGAACCGAATGCCCTCGGCAGAGAGTTTCTCGTAAAGCGAGTCGAGATCATCTACTTGCAGGGCGATATGGTTGCATCCCACGTCGCAGGCCTTGACCGGCTCGGGCACGTCTTGCGGGTTGGACAGATATTGAAGGAGCTCGATCGACACGCCGTCGGCCGCTTTGAGTTTGATCATCCAGATATTGGCACCCGGCACCCCGGTGACGGCCTGCACCATTTCGCTATCGTCTTTGAAATCGGCCCAAACCTCCATGCCTAATAAGTCGCGATAGAACCGTAGCGAACGTTTCATGTCGCTAACGACGATGCCCGTGTGCCGAATTGCTTTGATGGTCATGGGGTGCTTTCCTTAATCAAGAGGTTGTTTTCTTTGGGAAGTCGACTGATCGCAGCTTACTGCTGCGCAGTTGATCCTATATCGGTTGTTTTGCCTAGTTGATGGCAATCATTGGTTTCTCAGACTTCGCAATGCGACTTTTTACACCCCTGCTATTCGACTAGCCTCAGGACACTACCAGCGAGGAGTGGAAGTGATCTATTCCAGCCTGGGCACATTGCATGTCTTGTTGTGGAGTCCCCGAGCTAAGCCCTATTCCGCCAACGCATTCGCTGCCTACAACGACGGGTAGACCACCGCCGACCACGCAGAGACGACCACCGATGGCCGTGTGGATTCCAAATACCAAGCTGCCCGGCTTGCACACTTCGTTGTATTCGTGCGTCGCCTTTCGGGCTCCTCCGGCCGTGTATGCCTTGTCCTGCGCAATGATCGCACTGGTGACTTTGCCACCATCCATTCGCTCGAATAAGATCGGGTTTCCCGATTCGTCCACAATGGCAATGCACATCGGTACGCCGATTTCTATTGCCTTGGCTCGTGCGCCGTCGGCGAGGCATTTGGCATCGTCGATGGACAATCTCGTTATGCTAAGCATTGATCAACTCTCCCTGTGAATCGTTAGATTGGTTCTGCTGCGACTTGGCCGCGCGTGCTTTGGCCTCTCGGCGACGGGCATGCAGGATTGGCTCTGTATAACCATTGGGCTGGTCACAACCTTTGAAAATCAGATCGCATGCCGCCAGGAAGGCGACATTATCATCAAAATTGGGGGCCATATCGCGGTAGTGGGGGTCGCCCTCGTTCTGGCGATCGACCACTGCTGCCATACGCCGCAAAGTTTTCCTGACTTGCCGTTCGGTGCAAATGTCGTGTCGCAGCCAGTTAGCAATATGCTGGCTGGAAATGCGCAATGTTGCACGATCTTCCATTAGCGCCACGTTATTGATGTCGGGCACCTTGGAACAACCGATGCCTTGATCAATCCACCGAACGACGTAGCCCAAGATGCTCTGAACGTTATTGTCGAGTTCCATTTGAATCTCTTCGGGCGTCAAACTTACGTCTCCCAACAGCGGAAGTGTGAGGATGTCGTCGAGTTTGGCGCGTTGGCGGCTGGACAATTCGGCCTGTCGTTGCTTGACGTCAACTTGATGGTAGTGAATAGCATGCAAAACCGCTGCGGTGGGCGAGGGCACCCAAGCCGTGTTGGCCCCCGCTTGTGGATGTGCCGCTTTGGTATCCATCATCTGTTTCATTTCGTCCGGTTTGGGCCACATCCCCTTGCCGATTTGAGCCTTACCTCGCAGGCCGCACTCTAGACCAATGTCGACATTCCTGTCCTCATAAGCAGCGATCCATGGCTGCGCTTTGATCGCTTCCTTACGCAGAAATGGTCCCGCCGCCATGCTGGTGTGAATTTCATCCCCCGTCCGATCAAGGAATCCGGTGTTGACAAATACGAGTCGTTTTTGGACCTCACGAATACATTCTTTCAGGTTGACCGTCGTGCGGCGTTCTTCGTCCATCACGCCTACTTTTATTGTATTGCGATCGAGCCCAAACAGATCCTCGATGCGATCAAACAGGTCGTTGGTCAGCTTGGCCTCCTCGGGGCCGTGCATCTTTGGCTTGACAATATAGATGCTACCAGCGCGGCTGTTAGCATCCTGGCCTTGCTTGTTCAGGTCGTGAATCGCACACAACGCGGTGATGGCTGCGTCCAAAAACCCTTCGGGAATTTCACTGCCACTCTTGTCTAGCACGGCATCAGTAGTCATTAAGTGACCAACGTTGCGTACTAAAAGAAGGCTGCGCCCTGGTAATGTCCTCTTTTTTCCGCTCGGTGACAAGAACTCGCGATCCGGATTGAGCCGTCGGGTAACGTTCTTTTTGCCCTTCTCGAAGGTTGCTTCGAGGTTGCCTTTCATGAGCCCGAGCCAATTTCGATAGGCCACGACCTTGTCTTGCACGTCAACGGCGGATACCGAGTCTTCACAATCCTGGATGGTTGTAACTGCCGCTTCGAGCACCACGTCCTTCACATTGCCAGGAGAATTCTTGCCTATCGGATGGCCCGAATCGATTTGCACCTCAATGTGCAGGCCGTGATTGCGTAGTAGGAGAGCGGTCAGTTTGCTGTCGGCCAAATAACCAACAAACTGTTCCGGCCGCAAAAGTGAAGTTTGCTTACCGTTGGCCAATGATGCAGTCAGTTGTTTATGCCCATCCTGCTCATGCAACAGATATTGCGACACGTCAGCATGGCTGCCTCCTGCGAGCGGGACGGTCTCGTCAAGGAATTTACAAGCATAGGCAATAACCTGGGTTCCACGCTTTGCGTCGTAACCGGTCGTCGGCGAAGTGCTGCTCCATGGGATCACGTTCGTGCCATAGAGTGCGTCGAAGAGACTGCCCCAACGGGCATTGGCGGCATTGAGTGCAAAACGAGCATTCGTTACTGGAACGACCAGCTGCGCACCTGCAATTGTCGCGATTTCTGGATCGACGTTCGTGGTCGTTATTTGTACATCGCCTTGCTCGGCAACTAAGTAACCGATTTCCAATAGGAAACATTTGTAGGCTGCTAGGTCGACTGTGCCGTGCGGGTTTTCTTGGTGCCAGGTGTCAATAAGTGCCTGCATTTCGTCGCGCTTGGCCAATAATTCCTGATTTCGCGGAGCGAGCTCTTCGACAATCCTACCAAATCCTTTCCAGAACGTGTCCGCGTCAATGTTCGTCCCGGGCAATATTTCTTCAGCGACGAGCTCGTATAGCTCGCGGGCAACCTGAAGACCCGATTGTTCAATACGTGCTGTCATGATAATAATCCACAAACCAGTTTCCGTTGGATCCGGCTTTGAATGCTAAAGCCAGGACTAGTTTCACTTGGTGATTTCGTGCCGATCACGGGAAACGTATCCCAGACGACTGGACACCTTACCGGCCGCGCTAACGACTTCGCGAGACCATAAGGCAAACTGCTTCTTTGGAAAACGTGTCGTGGGAGCGGAAATCGACAAGGCAGCTACTACCGTGCCATGCGCATCTCTCACGGGAGCCGTAACGCATCGGACCCCCGGTTCGCGTTCTTCATTGTCGACCGCGAAGCCTTTTTGGCGGACACGGTCGAGCTCGGTCATCATTTTTTTGAAGCGGGTAATCGTCGTTGATGTAAAAGCCTTAAAACGACGTCCGCCGAGCAATTTCTCTATTTGCTCTGTGGATTGCCACGCCAGCAACACTTTACCGACACCCGTACAATGCAAGGGGGCGCGAGCCCCCAGTTGAGTAAACATTCGTATCGAATGCTGCGACTGTACCTGATGAATATAAACCGCTTCGTTGTTATCGAGTATGGCCAGATTGGCAGTTTCGTTAATTTTTTCCACCAGCTCTTCCATCACTGCGTGAGATGCTTGCGGCAAGGGAGAAGCGGCAGAGTAGGCCGCCCCAATCTGCAGGGCCTTGAAACCAATGTAGTAGTGCCCGGTAATTTTGTCTTGCTCGACATATCCCCGTTGCCGCAATGTTTCGAGGATGCGAAAGGTCGTGCTACACGACAGCTGGGTGGCCCGAGCAATATCACTTAATGGGGCGATTCCGCCGTCGCCAAGCACTTCCAAAACCAACAACCCTCTTTCGAGCGCCCGGATAGACGGCACTTCCTTTCGCGTTCTGTTGCGGCCACGTTTCGCAGTTGCTTCCATCATGGAACGCATAATAGGGCCCCGCTTGTTTTTCGTCAAGCGAAAAATCTTTTCATTAGTTGACAAAGTAGGTCTTCTGCGGTTAGATTCTTGAGAGACGACTAGCTAAAAACAAGCTTCGGGGGAATTAATTTGGGTGCTTCGCTTCCTACCACGCGTTTCCTACCACAGCGAGAATAACGATGGACGCAAATCGGCTGGAGGAATTCCGAACCCAATTGTCGCGGCTATTCCCCGCAGGCCGGTTACTAACCAGCGCGACACAGGTGGCGTCCTACGAGTCGGACGGCCTCACCGCGTTTCGAGACCGCCCCGATGCGGTTGTGCTGGTCGAATCGGCCGACGAGGTCGTTGACACGGTACGATTGTGCCACCAATACGGCGTGCCATTTGTAGCGAGAGGGAGTGGTACGAGCCTTAGCGGCGGTTCGCTCCCCATCCCCGGCGGTGTTGTCATCGCACTCAACCGCCTTAATCGCCTGCTCGACTACCATCCGAGCCACGGCACGATCGTCGTCGAACCAGGATTCGTCAATCAACACGTTTCAAAGCACGCAGCCCAAGACAGATTGTATTACGCTCCGGATCCTTCAAGCGGTCCGGTTTGCACGATTGGCGGCAATGTAGCGTTCAATTCTGGTGGCGCGCACTGCCTCAAATATGGTATGACCGCCAACCACGTGCTGGGTATGAAAGTGGTGCTTCCGGATGGCGAAGTCGTGCATTTGGGCGGCCAAAGTTTGGAAATGGCTGGGCCTGATCTCACCGGCATGTTTGTGGGCAGCGAGGGATTGTTTGGCATTGCCTTAGAGGTCACGCTGAGACTGTTACCACAGCCGGAGCGTTATCACACTGTGCTCGCGGCCTACGACACTCTGCCAAAAGCGGGCGATGCAGTGGCGATGGTGGTTGCTTCAGGGCTTCTGCCTGGCGCCATGGAGATCATGGATAACCTCGCGATCGAAGCATCAGAAGCTGCCGTACATGCGGGCTATCCGCTGGAGGCTGCCGGGGTGTTGCTTGTCGAGCTGGAGGGACCAGAGGAAGAAGTCGCAGCGGAGATTCCACTGTTAGAGAAGGTGATTGGCGAGTCGAACGCCTATGAGGTGCGCGTGGCGCAGAATGAGACCGAGCGAATGACCATCTGGAAAGGACGCAAGTGCGCGTTCAGCGCGGTGGGCCGATTGAGTCCGGACTATATCGTGCAAGACGGTGTGGTGCCACGCACGCGCCTCCGCGAGGCGCTCGACGAAATCCAAAGGCTTAGCCGCAAGTTCGATTTGCGTGTCGCCAATGTTTTTCACGCCGGAGACGGAAACTTACACCCCTTAATACTTTACGATGGTCGTATTCAAGGGCAACTGGAACAGGCGGAACAACTGGCGGGGGAAATCCTGAAAATGTGCATCCGCTTTGGCGGTTCTATCACGGGAGAGCACGGCATCGGAGTCGAAAAAATCGACTTTCTCCCTCAGATGTATGGTGAACTAGAAATGCAGCTCATGAAAAGGGTGCGTCTGTCTGTCGACCCGTCTCAGTTGGCCAATCGTGGCAAGATGCTTGAAGTATCAGCCGGGAAAACCGATCACAAACACACGCCTCATCCTCTGGAGCAGGCAGGGATTATTAGTCGGGCCTAGATCATGCAGTATGTTACATCGACGGAGCAGTTGGCAGAGTTGGTACGCAGTCAAGCGAGGGTGCGCGTAGCCGGAGGAGGAACCAAATCTGCGACTAGCAGGTTGGCCAACGTTTCGTTGTCGCGATTGTCGGGAGTGCTACAGTACGATCCAGAGGAATATACGTTTACTGCACTGGCAGGAACGCGATTGGAAGAAATCGATCGCCTGCTCAGATCGAAGAGTCAGTACCTTCCGTTTGATCCGCCCCTGATCGAGGCGGGAGCGACTCTTGGAGGGACGGTTGCGGCCGGGCTGTCCGGTTCGGGACGGCTTCGATACGGAGGCGTACGAGACTTCCTGCTGGGCGCGCGTTTGGTAACCGGCTTAGGCGAAACGGTGACGACCGGCAGCAAAGTCGTCAAGAATGCAGCCGGTCTCGATTTCCCCAAACTCATGGTCGGTAGCCTCGGCAAGTTCGGAGTGATGACCGAATTGACCTTCAAGGTTTTTCCAGCGCCGCAAAGCTGCGCGACCATTGTTCTCGATACTGAGCATCTTGCTCAGGCCGTAGAAATCATGAAGTCGCTGGCGATTTCCCAACTTGATCTGGCATGTCTCGACATGGACTCGTCCCGGAGAATCTGGGCACGCGTTGCGGGAATTCGCGAAGCGGTTGAACTGCGCGCTCAGCGAGTCCTGCAACTCGCCGGAGGGCGCGGAACGATTTTGACAGACCAGCAGGATGCCGACACATGGCAGGCGTGCCGCGAATTCCGCTGGGTTCCCGACGAGCATAGCCTCATTAAAGTGGTCATCACGCCAGATAGAATTGCCCCCCTCATCGCGGCGCTAGAGAACTTGCCATACCGGATTAGCGTGGGTGGCCATCTTGCTTGGTTGGCTTGGCCACGTCTACGCTCGAGTCAGGAGTTGGACCAGATACTCCACAAGCTTGGCTGCCCGGCAGTTGCTCTGATGGGTGAATGGCCTAGCCCCTGGATCGGCGACCATCAAGAGAATGTTTTCGAGCAACGATTGGTAATGGCTCTTGACCCAAACAATAAATTCAGCCTATCTCAGCCTGCAGGGGCTTAACTTCGCAAGCCCGATCGCTGAACAACAAAGACATAAACAACATGCTACATACTATTCCCGTTGAACAACTTGGCCCCCGCGGCACGTCCATGTCCGAGGCGGTTTCGTCCTGCGTGCATTGTGGATTCTGTCTTCCCGATTGCCCGACCTATCGTGTGTTGGGTGAAGAGATGGATTCGCCTCGGGGACGGATTTTCTTGATGAAGGATGCACTGGAGGAAAAACTGCCGCTTGCCGAAGTCCTGCCCTATATCGATCGATGCTTGGGCTGCGTCGGATGCGTGACAGCGTGCCCATCCGGCGTGGAGTATGGCGACCTGATCACGTCGTTTCGCGCTTGGTCGAACGAACAGCGTCGCCGTACCATCGCAAGCCGCGTTTTGAGAACCCTTGTGCTGAAGTCGTTGCCCTATCCCGGACGTTTTCGGATCGGTGTGAAGATCGGGCAGTTCGCCAAGCCATTTCGTCGTCTGCTACCTAGCCGGCTACGAGCGATGCTCGACTTGCTACCCGATACGCTGCCCAAGCCAGCACCCTTGCCAGAGTTTTTTCCGGCCATTGGTAAGCGCCGAGCGCGTGTTGCCTTGCTCGCCGGGTGTGCCCAACAAGTGCTGTCCCCACAGATCAATTGGGCGACGCTCCGCGTATTGGCCCGTAATGGTGTCGAGGTAGTCATCCCGAGAAATCAGCAATGTTGCGGGGCACTTGCAGCTCACACCGGTGCGATGAGTCAGGCGGTTACCCATGCCCGGCATAACCTCGGGGTGTTTCCGTCGGATGTCGATGCAATTATCACCAACGCGGCGGGCTGCGGTTCGGGCATGCGCGAGTATGGCCTGTGGTTTCAAGGCCAAGCAGAGGAAGTGGCCGCCAAGGAAATGGCCGATCGGGTTCAAGACATCTCTGAATTCCTGGTCCAACTGGGGACGATCGACGCGCCTCCCTTATCGGCGCCCATGAAGGTTGCCTACCATGAGGCGTGTCACTTGGTCCATGCTCAGGGAGTATCTGACCAACCAAAAAAGTTATTGAACTCCATTCCGAACCTGGAACTCGTTTACGTCCCCGAAGGGCAAATTTGTTGCGGGTCGGCCGGTGCTTACAATATCGAACAGCCTAGCATCGCCCATCAGTTGGGCACGGAAAAAGCACAGTCGATTCTCGCCACGGGTGCCGTGGCTGTTGCCGCGGGAAATATCGGCTGCATGACGCAAATCGCGGTTCATCTCAAGCTCCTTGGCCACCAATTACCGGTCTATCACACGGTCGAATTGCTAGATCGATCGTATTCTTCGTTGGAATGATGAGTCGCGTGTCATGTTCATGCTTGGGCTAGTGGATATTCGTGGACTAGATAATGTCGGGCCGGCTCATCTTCTTCGAAATTACAAAACCTTTCACACGGTTCGAGCCAACAGTTGTCGTTAAATCGTCACAAACGCGGCTCACTTCACCGTGTATCGTTTGCCGTCGACCGGAATACTGGTGCCCGGTTCCCCCAAAAACTGATGGATGAGTCTCGGTGAAATGCAAAGACTCTGGCAGGCTCCAAACGGAGCTGCTCGCCCGCTTTGTGAGAGCGTGTTTGCCCATCGACTTGAATTGCAAAATCCTCGTCCGAGCACTTTCCGTCTGGTGTAGAGCGGTAAGTTTTATGAGGATGTTCCCGCCGCCTCGATTGACAATGTCTTCCATCTTGTGGTGATG
>JAADIN010000235.1 GCA_013151315.1 Planctomycetota bacterium
GGCGAGCAAGCGAAGCGTTGGCACGGATGGCAGGCATCATCACTCCGTTTCCTGGCGGAGTCGTGCGCAGCGGCAGCAAGGTCGGCTCGACCTACAAGGGAATGGTCGCCTCAACGAACGATGCTTTTTGCCCGACTTTGCGAGGCCGAGTCGAAAGCGAATTGGTCGACGAGGCGAATTGCTCGTACGAAATCGTCATCGATGGCGTCGACGAAAAGGCGGTTGCCGAGGCGACGATGAACGGCAGCCGGCGACGGGGTGCTCGCTATCGGCGCCGGTAATTACGGTGGCAAGCTGGGCAAGTTTCATTTCCATCTTCGGAAACTACTTGAGCAGCAAGACTAATGGAACCTCTTCAGCGTGTGGCCATTGTTGGTGGGAGTTGCGCAGGAAAGTCAACTCTCGCTCGGAGACTCTCCGAGACCCTCGAAGTTCCGCATATCGAGTTGGATTCGCTCTACTGGGGGCCCCATTGGAAGGAAAACCCACCGCAAGAATTTCAGGAAAGCGTGAAAGGGGCTGTTCGTGGGCCGAGCTGGATTTGCGATGGCAACTACACGGGCGTGCATGAGATTGTTTGGCCTCGCGCAACGACGCTCTTGTGGCTGAATTATTCTTTTCCGCTGGTATTTTTTCGTGCTTTAAGGCGTACGATTGGCCGAGTTCTCAATCGTACGGAGCTCTATTCTGGAAACCGAGAAACTTTCCGCCAAAGTTTTCTTAGCCGTCAATCCATTTTACGGTGGGTTATCCAGACGCATGGCAAACGCCGAAAGCAAACCCGAGAGCTTATTCACCAGGGGGAGTATTCGCACTTGAATGTGGTAGAATTGCGAAAACCCTCGGAGACCGAGCGTTTTATCTCTCGGGTTTGTTCCTAAGGGGCTTCAGGGTTTGGTACGCGATTTCTTATCCCTATTGAGCTGAGTAATGATTGTCACCCATATGAGCGGCACCGTAGTTGTCTCTCGCAAAGGCGCAAAGGCGCGAAGGAAAAGAGGGTGCAGGTCCAATCCTTTTCTTTGCGCCTTTGCGCATTTGCGAGAGATTTTTTGCTGCCTTTTCTTCTTCACGATCCTGACCTGTCCCACGCTAGCCGAAGAACCGCTTGACGGCGAGGAAGGCCGCACGCTCGCGCTCGATCAATTCCAGCCTAAATCAACGCTGAAACTTATCGAAAACCGGCCGACGCGAGCTAAGTTTCCCGTGGTCGACGTGCATGTGCATCCGCGGTACAAACTGCGGAGCGTGCCCGAGCAGTTGGACGAATTTGTGCGGGTGATGGATCAACAGAATATCGCCGTCTGTGTGAGTCTCGATGGGGGGCTGGGCGAAAGGCTGGAAGAACATAAAAAGTATTTGTGGACCAAGTATCGCGATCGGTTTGTGATTTTCGCGAATATCGATTGGCAAGGCGACGGACAGCCAGACGACCCGAGCAGTTGGGCCTGTCATCGGCCCGAGTTTGGCCGGCGGATGGCCGAGGCGTTGGCCGAGGCGAAACGTCAAGGTGCCGTGGGACTCAAAGTTTTCAAGCGATTCGGGCTCGAATACCTCAATCCCGATGGCTCGTTTGTGGCGATCGACGATCGGCGTTGGGACCCGATTTGGGAGGCTTGCGGCAAACTCAACATGCCGGTGCTCATCACACGGCCGACCCCGTCGCGTTCTTCGAGCCGATCGATCGTTTTAATGAGCGGTGGGAAGAATTGCATCGGCATCCCGATTGGAGTTTTGCCGACGAACGATTTCCAACGCATGAGGAATTGCTTGCGGCGCGGAATCGAGTGATCGCCCGTCACCCCAAAACGACATTCATTGGAGCCCATGTGGCCAATTATCCTGAGAATCTGGGCGAAGTAGGTCGTTGGCTAGAAAAATATCCGAATCTGCACGTCGAAATTGCCGCTCGAATCGCCGAACTGGGCCGCCAGCCCTTCACCGCGCGAGCGTTTTTCCTGAAATACGCCGATCGGATACTCTTTGGCACCGATGGGCCCCGGCCGCCCGGTCGACTGAGACCCCACTGGCGGATGCTCGAAACTCGCGACGAGAATTTTACTTATGCAGAAAATCAATATCCGCCCCAAGGTTTGTGGAATATTTATGGGCTGAATCTGCCCGACGAAGTGCTCCGCAAAGTCTATGCCGAGAATGCGATGCGGCTGATCCCTGGGATTGCGGAGCGAGTCGAGAGTCGAGGGTTAAGAGTTGAGAGACAGAGTAAATAGCCACAAAAAACAAAAACGCAAAAATACACAAAAAGTATGAAATTGGCCACGGATTGAACACAGATGAAACACGGGCCTAAAGGAAGGAATTAGGCAGGGGTTCCCTCATTTATCGGTGTTTCATCCGTGGCCTACATTCCTTGCTTTCGCGTCCTTTCGCGGGTTTCGCGGGCTTCTCTTTTTTCAGTTTGCGTTATAACCGTATACTGGACAGTTGCATTGCTGGGGACCGGCTTGCTAAACTTGCACCGGAGGGACATCCCGCTTGGGTTGCCCGACGATTTCTTCTCAAGGTATTGTTGATATGACCGTTGAAACTGATGCGCAGGAAACTGCTCCTGAATCTCGTGATTTAGGCGAGGCTCCGACCACTACGGTCGGAGATGACAAACCATCGAATGACAAGCCGTCTGGTGACAAACCATCTGACGATGGCGGCTCGCCAGAGGCACCTCCGAGCGCGCGAATTCAAATCGGGTCGCAACGCGAGGGCGACGATGCCACGAAGGCCGTTGCGAAGCCGGTGGATCCTGGGACCACGACTCCCAGCGAGCCGGAGCCACAGGAAAGCCATTACCCGCCACCGAATATCCGCGATCAGTTGCCACCCGAGTTGGAGCAGCAGCTTGAAGCCGCGCTGGGCGGCGAGTCGATGGACGAGATTATCGACAATGCGCCGGTCGCCCCTGCCGCAAGCAACGAGTTGGCGCCCGATACCAAACTCACTGGCACGGTCGCGAAGATTCATCGTGAGGATATATTTCTCGAACTGGGTGGGCGCAATCAAGGCCTGTTGCCACTGAAACAATTTGAGAAGTCGGAGCCGCCTGAGGTGGGAGCTCAGATCGAAGTGGTCGTCTCACGTTTCAATAGCGAAGAAGGGTACTACGAAATTTCGCTTCCTAGCGCGGCGGTAAGCGTGGGCAATTGGGACGAAGTGGAAGTCGGACAAGTTGTCAACGTGACGATCACGGGCTCAAACAAAGGGGGACTCGAGTGCCTCCTGTCGGGCATCCGCGGTTTTATTCCGATGGGACAGATCTCCGTTTTTCGCGTTGAGAAGCCGGAGGAGTATGTCGGCCAGAAAATTCAGTGCGTCGTGACTGAGGCGAAGCAGGATCGCAAGAATCTCGTGCTCAGCCATCGGGCGATCATGGAGCGCGAGCGGAAAGAACAACGAGAAAAATTACTGGCCGAAATCAAGCCGGGCGACCTGCGTGACGGCACCGTCCGCAGCCTGCAAGATTTTGGGGCATTTGTCGACTTGGGTGGCGTCGACGCCACGTGAGCCAACTCAGTTGGGAACGCGTCGGGCATCCCAAAGACGTTCTGCAGGTGGGGCAGGCGGTCAAAGTCCGTGTCGAGAAAATCAATTCAGAGAATGGAAAAATATCGCTCGGCTATCGCGAGTTGGGCGAAAACCCCTGGACCGATGCCGCAAGCAAGTATGCCGTGGGAGCTCGAATCTCGGGTTCGGTCACCAAGCTGATGCAGTTTGGGGCGTTTGTCAAACTCGAGCCGGGCGTCGAGGGGCTCATTCACATTTCGGAAATGGGACATGGCCGCGTGCATCGCTCGGGCGACGTGGTGAGCGAGGGCCAAGAGGTCGAAGTGAAGGTGTTGTCGGTCGACACCGAAGCCCAGCGAATCGGACTCTCGCTGAAAGCTCTGCTTCCCGAGCCAGAAAAACCAGCGAGGGAAGAGAAGGCGACGGAAGAGCCGCGCCGCCCTCGCAAGAAGTTCGACAAAAATCTCAAAGGCGGCATCAGCGGCCCCAGCGGCGGCGAACAGTTCGGCTTGAAATGGTAAAGGGAGCTTTTAGCCGTTAGTGACACAAGTCATTTGAAATTGTGAGTGGGGTGGTAGCCGGAGGCACACTTGCCTCCGGACCATTCAAGCAAAAATTCTCACCTCCCTTTGCGAGAGGCCTATCTTTTCTCCTTTCGTCAAAGTAAAAATCTGACTGTGCCATGTTTCACTGGGACCGAGGACTGTTTCTTACCGCAGCCGGGCTGGCGGTGGATGTGACTCGACGGCAGAAGCTGGGGTTCATGTCCCATGCGCATGCCGATCACATAGCAACCCACGAATTGGGATTCTGCACGCCGGCGACCGCGGCTCTGTTTCGGCATCGTCGAGGATCGCACCATCGTACGCGAGAGATGCCCTACC
>JAADIN010000237.1 GCA_013151315.1 Planctomycetota bacterium
GCGTGTCGCTGTTGAGCATGACGGGGTTTGGTGAGGTCCGCGACGATCGCGAGGGCTATGCGATCAGCGTGGAAGTGCGCACCGTCAACAGCCGCTATCTAAAGCTTCATCTTCGCACAACCGACGGCTACGGCACGCTCGAGTCGCGGCTGGAAACCGTCATTCGCGAGTACATCAAGCGGGGCACGACCCACTGCAACGTGCGGATTCGCCATTTGGGTACCGCTGACAATTATCGACTGAATACCGAAGTGCTCAATCAGTACGTCGATCAGTTGCAAGAGGTCGCGGCGAAGCGAGATCTGAGCGAAGATATTCGTTTAGAACCGTTGGCCGGGCTGCCGGGGGTGGTAGAAGAACTTTCGACCGCGGCGCACGATGCGGGACATGTTTGGCCCCTTGTGGAGCCGGTGGTCCGTTCTTCGCTGGAAGAACTGAGCAAGATGCGAGCCGTCGAGGGCGAGGCCTTGGCGGCAGATTTGGACGAGCAGTGTGCCACGGTTGCGAGTGCTCTGTCGGCCATCGAAAAACGAACGCCTGTTGTGGCCGAGCACTATCGGAAGCGGATTGAAGATCGGGTAAACGAAGCACTCTCGTCGCTGAAGGTGACGGTCGAGCCGGCCGACTTGGTTCGTGAAGTGAGCATCTTTGCCGATCGGTCCGACATTTCCGAAGAAATCGTCCGGCTCCGCAGCCATTTGCAGCAGTTTGGTAAGGCGATGGAGCTTGCCGAGAGTGCGGGCCGAAAGCTGGAATTCATTTGCCAGGAGATGGGACGCGAGACCAACACCATCGGCTCGAAGGCCAACGACGCCGAGATTTCGGAGCAAGTGGTCGACATCAAAACAGCGCTCGAGCGCATCCGTGAACAGATTCAAAACGTGCAATAAAAGCGTTAGCGCCGTCGGTCACGACAGACCACCGCACCGACGCAGAGAACCCAAAGTAACATGCCAACCTCCCAGCCCGGTAAATTGGTGGTCATCTCAGGCCCCTCGGGCGTGGGCAAATCGACGGTCGTCGCCGAGGTGCTCAACCGATTCGCCGGCCGCTTGCGGCTTCTGCCACCACGCGGGATCCCCGTCCCGGCGAGCAGGACGGCGTGGACTACTACTTTCTGAGCAGTGCCGAGTTTGAAGACCGCCGTATTAAGGGGAAATTCCTGGAATGTGTGGAGGTTTTTAGCCAGGGCCATTGGTACGGAACGCTGTGGAGCGAAGTCGGGCCTAGCCTCGAGGCGGGGTTTTGGGTACTCTTAGAGATTGATGTCGAGGGTGCCAAGGAGGTCCAGGAGAAAGTTTCCGGGGCCGTGACGATCTTCATTCGACCCCAGTCGCTAAAGGAGTTGGAGCGTCGGCTCCGCTCGCGCGGGACCGAGCAGGAGGAAGCGATTCAGCGCCGTCTCAGTGTGGCGACGCATGAGTTGGAATTGGCTGACCAATACGAAACCCAAGTTGTGAACGACACGCTCGCCGAGGCGGTCGACGAAATCTGTCAAAACCTGCAAGACCGAGGTCTTTCGAATGATTGATGCTTTGAAGGAAGAAGAAATTGTCAACAAAGTGGGCGGTCGTTTTAAGCTGTCGACCCTGATCCAGAAACGGCTTGCCGCGATCAATGCGGGAGCCCGTCAATTGGTCACTTTTGAGTCGGACAATCAGATGGAAATTGTCGTTCAAGAAATCCTGCAAGACAAGATTTACTTGGACAGCTCAAGCAAAGTACGGGTGACCGGCGAAGTGGACGACGCCGGCGGACCTCCTGAGTTGGACCTTTCCGCACTTTGAGCTAGCTATGGCTCGTGAAATTATCATTGGCGTGTCGGGGGGGATTGCTGCCTACAAGACGGCTGCGCTGGTAAGTGATTTGGTGCAGGGGGGGCTCGGGGTCACGGTGGTGATGACCCGAGCGGCAGGCAAGTTTATCGGGCCCGCGACGTTTCGTGCGCTCACCGGTCGACGGGTGCTGACGCGAGCTTTCGATTCTCACGACTATCCACTCGGGCCGCACATCGAATTGGCTCGCCAAGCCGAGCTATTGTGCATCGCCCCCGCGACGGCCAATCTTATGGCGCAAGCAGCCCATGGCATGGCCGACGATTTGCTCAGCACGCTACTGCTTTCGTTTACCGGGCCGGTGGTGATGGCCCCGGCCATGAATAGCGAAATGTGGGAGAAGCCTGCCGTACAGCGAAATCTCAGCCAGCTACGCGAAGACGGGGTGCATCTGGTCGGCCCCGCTGAAGGCTGGCTCAGCTGCCGGCAAAAGGGCGTGGGAAGAATGGCGGAGCCGACGGAGATTAAGGAAACGATTCTTGGTCTTCTCAAAAGTGAATAACTGGCCCGACCGGTATCCGTCAATCTTGGGCTAACGCTCTCCCTAAGCAGGATAGAAAAAAAGTGGCTCGCATCCTCATCACCTCCGGCCCGACGCGACAGTACCTCGACCCGGTGCGCTATCTCACATGCGTCGAGCGGGTTGATGGGGGCATCGCTTGCCGAGGCGGCGCTGGCGCTCGGTCACGAGGTGATCGTCATTAGTGGGCCTGTGGAAGTCGAGTACCCTGCCGAGGCGACGGTTTTTCCCGTAATCTCGACCGAAGAGATGCTCGAGTGTGCGGCAGAAAAATTTGAACATTGCGATGGCCTGATCGGGGCAGCCGCTCCCTGCGATTATCGGCCGTTGCGTGTTGAGCCAGGAAAAATCGCCAAGACGGGCGAGCCGTTGATGCTCCGGCTAATCGAAACCGACGACGTCGTCGCAACGCTCGCTGCCAAGAAGGGCGGCAGGTGGGTCGTCGGTTTTGCGCTGGAAACCGAAGATCATCGTCTGCGCGCATTGGCAAAACTCGAACGCAAATGTTGCGATCTGATGGTCTCTAACGGAGTGGAGGCAATGCACTCGCTTGAGAACCAGGTTGAGATTCTCAATCCTGCAGGCACAATTCTTCAGCAGGCGGCGGGGCCCAAGGCCTTAGTCGCCGAGAAGATACTGGCCGTGATCCAACGAGAGCTGATCGATCGGCGTTAGCCGGTCGTGTTTTACGCCTGGGCCGCATGACTGCGGAAACGCGAAAACAGCCGCCGCAATGGCTTATGCCGAGGAGTCGCTTCGGCGGCGAGTTGGGTCTTGGCGTCCTGCCAATCGTTCTGGCCATCGCCTGCGGGACAGCCGCGGGTTTGCCAAAGCGTATAGGCACGCTCGGCGATCGCTTCTTCGGTAACTTGCTCGGTATGCGGTCGTTTTTTCAACAACATGGCTTTCTCCTTCTTCTCAAAAAATGCCGGCTTCTCATTAGGCGTCCCTCCTCTCCCACGTCCGAGTATATCTTGGTTGCCAGAGCCAGGGCAATCCCGAGGCGGTCGTGCTGGCACTCAGCAGTCAGGGCGGTGAACCGAGCCTGTTTTGAAGGTGTCCGAGGGGTCCCACCAGGTCAATTACAAAGTCATGCGAGTACGTCTTTAAGTCTAGAAGTTGGATTATTAATGTGAGCCGGGCCGCGCTAGCGTCGGGCCGCGGAGGAAGTAAAACGTTATCCAGCTACTGGCCCGCGGCTAGCGCCGTGCGGCTCACTCACACGAGCCGTGTCCCATGGCGGGGCTAGCATCGCACTAGTATACTGGACTTTGCCTCGAAACTAACCATTAGCCCCCATTCGTCGTATGATTCGCACTGCAGTACTTGGCGCCACCGGTTACACCGCTCGGGAGTTGCTCAACCTGTTGTTGAGGCATCCTGAAGTCGAGATTACTGCGCTGACGACGCGCAAGGATTCGCGTCTCCACGTGGCAGAGGTGCATCCCTCGCTCCGAGGTCGGCTCGATTTAGTGCTAGAAAACCTCTCGCCGCAAGAAGTTGCCGAGCGGGCCGACTGCGTGTTTGGCTGTTTGCCGCATGGTGCTAGTGCGGCAGCGGTCAGCGAGCTGCTTGCCGCCGATTGTCGGGTCGTCGATTTTAGTGCCGACTACCGGCTGAACGATCCGCAGGTTTACGCCAAGTGGTATGGAGTGGAACATCCGGACCCGGGGCGTATGCCCGAGACCGTGTACGGCTTGCCGGAACTTTATCGCGACGGGATTCGTGGTGCCAAGCTGGTGGCCAATCCGGGTTGTTATCCGACGGCAGCCATTCTTGCGCTTGCTCCGTTGTTGAAGCAGGGAGTGATTTCGCCGCATGGGATCGTGATCGACGCGAAGAGCGGGATCAGCGGGGCAGGGCGGTCTCCCAAAGCGAATTTGCACTTTCCTGAAGCAAACGAGAACCTGACGGCTTACAATATCGGCGGGCACCGCCATACGCCGGAGATCGATCAAGTACTCAGCACCTGGGCCGACGTGGAAACGAATGTCATTTTCTCGCCGCATTTGATCCCCATGGATCGGGGCGAACTGATCACGGCTTACGCCGACACGACGAAGGAAATCACGACCGAAGGCTTGCTAGAAGTCTTGCGCACTTTTTATTCGGCCGAACCGTTTGTGAGAGTGGTTGAACATTTTCCGGGCACGAAGGATGTGGCCCAAACGAACTTTTGCGACATCACCGTTTGCCAGGTCAACGGAAAAGCGGTGGTCGTCAGCGCGATCGACAATCTGGTGAAGGGGGCATCGGGTGCCGCGGTGCAGAATTTTAATTTGATGTACGGTTTTTCAGAGACGTTGGCTTTGTTGTAGCCCGCGAAACACGCGAAAACACGCGAAAGGCTTGCGTTATCCCAAGATTGACAGATGGCTCGAAGTAC
>JAADIN010000202.1 GCA_013151315.1 Planctomycetota bacterium
AAAGTGGCTCAAATCAACCGAGCCAGGGCTCGTTACGGTCGCTATGGTAGCATTGCTATCCGTTCGTGTCGAACGGGGCATTTGGCATCGCCAATCCCCCTGTTTTTCCTATTCTTTTCGATCCGAATATTTCAAAAAATCGATTCATATTCCCCAGCACGATTAACCGATACTTTCCAAAGCGAAACCTTTTCACGATAACTCTCTGCGCAGGAACTCGATCATGTCTCGAGGATGGATCATCGGAATCGTCTGTTTGGCGGTCGTTGGAAGCTCGAACCTCATTGGCTGGGCCCAGGAAGGGCGTCCGCAAAATTCGGGTGGCCTATCGTTTAGCGAGCGGCTGACTGCTCTGCGAGAGACCTTTCGGCGGGAAAAGCAAGAAAAGCAGTCGGCCCGTAGGCTACAGAATGTCGCGCAGGATAGTGAGCGGAAAGCGAAGCCCTTGGGCACCTCCGCTCAGGCCCATGGGCCTGATACGCGATACCGTCGCAACACGACAGCTAGCAAAAAACGCGTTGGTGGCGTATTAGGCGGAAAGGCATTTAGTCGACAAGGACACTATCCCTCGCCCCGTGGCGATACGAACCCTACAGAAGCCGCCTTGTCCTCAGAAATTATTCAGGTGGCCACAGACGAGGAATCCCCTTCGACAAGAAAGAGTTCGAAGACAAAAAGAAAGACAAAGAAGAAGCCGACTCGTCGATCCCCGGCAGCGAAGCAGGGAATGTTTGATGTCCACGAAGCGCTGGTAGGTAACGCTAGCATCTCGAAAGCAGAAGCCCGCGAGACGAGCGTCAATTCGCGCGGTTCGTTGCCCGATTCGGCAGTGGGGGAAAACCTCGGAGAGTTAGACCATCAACCGGCACCTATTGCAGAGAGACCGTCGGTCAAAGAAAAAGTGAAAACGCGACCGACTGCTAGGGAATCTAAGCCTCAAGTCATCGGGACCTTGCCAGCAGCCCAGAGCAGGCAGTCAGCCACGAGGGTTCTTGAAACCGAACAGCGTTCGACCAAAAAAAGAACGGCCGACCCGTTTGGTGCGGTCGCCGAGGAAGACTTCTCCGCAAATCCGATGCGCAGCAGCTCGCATGGCCAGTCGTTTACCGCAGTCGAGCAAACCGCTCCTATCCAGCAGTACCAACAACCCAAGCGCGAATTGCTGCTCAGCTCGAAGCAACCCGTGATCGTGTCGCATGTCGAAGGACCTCGACGCATCTTGGTGGGTCGCGAGGCGACCTATCAGATTACTTTAGAAAATACCAGCAATACCAAAGCAGAACGTATCGATGCGGCAGTTCGCGTCCCCGAATGGGCTGAAATCATTGAGGTGACCTCAACCAATGGTGCTGTAGAGCGTGTCGGTGATGGCGCCAACGGCGACGTGTTCGAGTGGCAACTCCAAGAGATCGCTGCAAGAACTTCTGCGACTTTGCGTCTGCGTTTGATTCCACGTAGCGGTCGGCCGATGCAGCTTGGAGTTCAATGGAGTCAGGCCCCCGTTGCATTGGAAACTTTGGTCGAAGTGCAAGAACCAAAAATCGAAGTCGGGCTTAGCGGTCCACAAGAAGTCCTCTTTGGCCAACCGCAACGCTACCGATTGATACTCAGAAACCCGGGCACCGGAGTCGCTGAGCAGGTCGTGGTCCAGCTCATTCCCCCCGGTGGCGACGAGCAATCGGCGACCACGCAAACTCTCGGCTCCTTGCAGCCTGGCGAAGTCAGAGAAATCGAACTTGAGCTCACCGCTCGCGAAGCGGGCGAGCTGGTTATGCAAGCAAGTGTCGTGGCGGATGGCGGTCTGTCTGCCGAAGCGATCAAAAAAGTGCTCTGCCGAAGACCCGAATTGCAAATCGACTGGCGGGGTCCCGACTCAAAATACGCGGGCACGGTCTCGGCCTATTATCTTCGCGTTCTGAATCCGGGCACGGCGATGACGGAACCGGTGACCGTGACCTTTGAACTTCCCGAGGGTTCGGAATTTGTTTCCGCCAGCGAGGGTCACTCGCTCGAAAAGAGGAGCAGAACGATCAGTTGGCGGTTAGCGGGTCTCGGCGTCGACGAAGCTCAATTCATGCAGGTCCGCTGCAAAATTGACCAACCCGGGGTCAACCAATTCAGCGTGACCGCCCAGATCGACAGTGGCGAACTGAGCGACACGAAAACTATTGAGGCCCATATTGTTGCCTTGGCAGACCTGAAGCTTGAAGTGACCGATCCTCAGGGGCCCTTGCCGCTGGGCGATTCGGCGCTCTACGAAATCCGTGTACACAATCGAGGCAAGACGGCTGCCGAAGGCATAAGCATCGTCGGTTTGTTTTCGGAAGGAATCGATCCTGTTTCGGTTGAAGGCGCTCAGTATACCGAGCGAGACGGTCGCGTGATTTTTCATCCGATCAAAAGTTTGCCGGCCGACCGTGAGATCGTACTACGAATTCGCGCGAAGGCAACTCAAGCGGGGACTCACATCTTCCGAGCGGAAGTCGTCTGTCAGGATCTCGACATCAAACTGGCCGCCGAGGAAACGACTCGCTTCTTCGAGGACTCCACGCACTGGGAAAATGGCAGCTGGGAAGAGAGCCAGACTCCCTATTCGGCTGAAAACGGTGAGACGGTCAGTCGATAGAAAAAATGGTAAATTGCTGTTTGATAAATGCAAATGGCAAACAAAAGTTGCTAGCACTGCTTTCGTCGCCTGAATCTGGGCTTGGTTACTGGTGCCCAGTCGGTACAATCTCGCCTCGCTTGGCACTGCTGCCAAGTGAGATCACGAGATCCCTATCGAGCTCAACCGGGGCTCTGGCTGGCTGGCGATGAAGAGAAATAGTGCGGCGACACTTGCTGTGGTTGCCTGCGCGGCGATGCTTTGCAGCTCGACCGGCTGTGGGACGACACGTACTTCGAATACCTTGCGCACTGCTACCGAGCAGCTTCTTATTTCTGACGCGATCGATCGCGCGGTACAAGAGATCGATTTTACTCCCTTGGCTGGCAAGGATGTTTTTTTCGACGATCGGCATCTTTACGATGTCGTCGACGATGCCTACCTCATCAGCACTTTGCGACAGCATTTGCTAGCCAGTGGATGCATTCTGAAGGAAGACCGCGAACAGGCGACCTTTATCGTGGAATCGCGAGCAGGCGCTATTGGTACCGACAACGACGACCTGCTGTTTGGTATCCCGCAAACCAACCTCCCGCAAATCACCCTGCTCGCCGGTTTGCCGCCGGCTATTCCCGAGATCCCGATCGCCAAGCGTCGTAACCAGCGAGGCGTTGCGAAGATCGCCGTCTTTGCCTACCGCCGCGATTCGGGAGAGCCTGCTTGGCAGTCGGGGATTGCCACGAGCGAGAGTACTTCCAACGACACCTGGATTCTTGGTGCCGGTCCGTTCAAACGCGGCACGATTCACGAGGGAACGAGCTTTGCCGGCGACAAGATTACGAAGCCAAGGTCTGCCAGGCAAAGCACTCCTTCAAAGCAAGTGGTGCAATTGAGGCAAGAGGCGATCTTTCCGAATACGATTTCGCGGCCTCCGGTGCTCGCCCAGGACGCCGAGGGAGAGATCCAGCAAGTGGCTTTGGAAGAACCCGTTGCAGCCACACCGATGGCAACCGCCGCCGGCCCTTCGGTCTTGCCGCCACCCTAATCGGGCATCTTCACTTGAATTTCGTCGCCTTCGACGCGTACCTCGAAGGCATCGACTTTCAGTCGGGGATTATCACACCAGACGCCGCTACAGACGTCAAAACGCCAAGCGTGCCAAGGGCAAGTGACGGCTCCCTCTTCGTCGAGCTGGCCCGCTCCTAGCGAGGCGCCCATGTGCGGGCAAAGATCGTCGATCGCATAGTACGATCCCTCGCGGTTGAATACCGCCACGAGACGATCGCCCAGCGGGAAAGTCGCACCTTGGCCTGCCGGGATCGCTCCCACCTTCGCAACGGTTACAAACTTGGATGCCATGGGTATAATCTAAGTTTTCGAGCCAAGGGGTTGCAACCCCTTCGGCTTTGCATGAACGAAAGCTTGCCGTGTCCGAAACGTCTCCTGATATCACACTTCGCGAGTTCCAACAGTTGATTCGCGAAATGTATTTCGAGAAGGATGCGAAGCGCGGCATCGACGGGACTTTCATGTGGCTGATCGAAGAAGTCGGCGAGCTGGCCGGGGCGCTACGCGAGGAGACTCCCGAGCAGCAAGCGGCTGAATTCGCCGATGTGCTCGCCTGGCTGGCGACGATCGCCAACGTGGCCAACATCGATTTGACCGCGGCTGTGAGAGAGAAATACGGAACCGGTTGTCCCGGCTGTGGGCGGCTCGTTTGCACTTGCGCCAAGACGGAGAAGCCGTGACAACCGCCGCTATCATTTCTCGCGCGATGCTGACAGCAACTATGCTAACGCTTGGAATTCCGCTCGCGGTTTCGCAAACGCCAACCGACGCGCCCACCATCGCCGAAATGCAAATCGGCTTCAGCGGCACCTACAAACTCGGATGTTGGACGCCGATCGTGATCAAGCTGGTCGGCGACACCCAATCCCATACGGGCCAAGTGGCAGTCACGGTGCCCGATACCGACGGGGTGCCAACCACCATTTTTTCACCCGACGATCGACCCGTCGGCGTCGATCCAGGCAAAAGCACCTTCGTGCGTTTATTCGTTCGCGTCGGTCAGGCTCTCAGTACCGTACAGGTACGATTCGTGGCCGAGGGCCGCGTGGTTGCGGAACGGAAATTTTATACGGGTTCCGAAAACTCGTCGGGAGGTGTTTCTGGCGGTGTCGCGGCGACCAACCGGCTGTTACTCGAATTTGGACCTGCCTCAGGCGCCCGATCGCTGATCCGAACGACTGACCGCGATGACGAGCTCTTGGCAACGAAAATTGTTCGTGTCGAAGAAGCGGCCGAATTGCCCCTTGACTGGATCGGCTACGAAGCGATCGACACGGTGCTGCTCACGACTTCCAAGCCGGAGCTCTATCGGCCGCTGCTACAGAATCCGGGCCGTATTGCGGCGCTCCGGCGCTGGGTCGAGCTGGGCGGTCGGCTCGTGGTTTTCTGCGGGGCCGAAGCGGAAGAGCTCTTGGCCACGGACGGGGCTCTTGCCGAATTGATTCCTGGTACGTTTGCCGAATCGGTGCCGCTCAGGCAATGGCAGCCCTTGGAGACGTTCAGCGGAGCCGAAAGGCCCAAGGCGGGCGGTAGCCGACTCGACCTTCGGGTGCCCAAACTGGTCGACGTGCACGGAAAAATTCTCGCCCACGCAGGCAGCCTTGCCACCACGTTGCCGTTGGTCGTGAGATCGCGTCTTGGCCTGGGCGAGCTCGTGTTTGTGGGATTGGATTTCGATCAACCGCCACTTCGCGACTGGAAAGGTCGCGCGAGCTTTTTGCGCAAAGTTCTCCATTGGCCCGACATGGAAGAAAATCAGCAACGGGCCAACCAGGGACTCGCCTCAGTTGGCAGCGAAGACATGATCGGGAAAGTTCGCAATGCGCTCGACCACCAATTTGTAGGCGTCCAGGTCGTTCCCTTTGCGTTGGTCGCCCTGCTGGTGGTGCTCTACATCCTGCTCATTGGTCCTGGCGATTATTTTTTCGTCAAAAAATTCTTGAATCGACCGGAACTTACTTGGATTACTTTTCCGCTGATTGTTCTCGGCGTTTCGGCGGCGGCCTACTGGTACGCGAATTCGAAAAAGGGCGATCAACTGCGAGTCAACCAGATTGAAGTCGTCGACGTGGATACCACCAGCGGGCTCGTCCGCGGTACGGTCTGGTCGCACTTTTTCACGCCCCGTGTCGATCAGTACGACCTCACGCTCGAGCCCGACTTTTTGGGAGGAGCGCCGATCAGCGATCCCTCGCAGCAGGTTGCTTGGCTGGGACTTCCGGGCTACTCGTTGGGAGGGATGCAATCGAGTGCTACGCAAACGGTCGTCTTCAGCCACGGCTACACTTTTGGCTCCGACCGGGCATCGATGCAGAAGGTTCCGGTGCAAGTCTGGTCGACCAAGACCATCACTGCCCGATGGACCGCCAGCGCCGGCGAGTCGATCGTCGCCGACTTGCAACGGACGAGCGACGAACTGCTCGCGGGGCAAATCTCGAACTCGACCGGCATCGAAATGGACGATTGCCTGCTGCTCTATGGCCGCTGGGCCTATCACCTGGGCCGCATGGCCGACCAAGCGACCGTCAAATTCGACTACTCTCTGCAACCTCGAACGGTAAAAACCTCGCTCACGAGCGCGACTGCGGGCGACACGACCGAAGACAACACGGCCGACGATGGAACGGTGCCGTTTCGGCTTGCCGAGTCCGACATCACACGCCTCGTCAAGACCATGATGTTTTTCGAAGCGATCAATGGCCGTCGCTATTCTGGTAAACTCAACCGCTATCAATCGTTCCTCGACTTGAGCCATTTGCTCGAGCAAGAGGGCGTCGCAATTTTACTAACGAAAAGCCCGGCCACAGGCAGCCAGTGGCACAACGGCGAACAACCCCTACGCAGCGACGACGACCGCCGCTGGACTTTTTACCGTTTTGTTTTGCCAGTTAGCGCCGTCGGCCACGACGAACGCCCCGCCAACAACGCGAACAACAACCCCGCCAACAACAATAACCCCGCACACAAGGCCGCTCATGCCAAGGCTGGAGGTCCCATGCCGGGGCGTTCGTCGTGGCCGACGGCGCTAACGCTATGATCGAAATTCGTGACCTAACGAAAAAATATTCTGACCTCTACGCCATTCATAAGATCGACTTGAAACTCGATCGGGGCGATGTGTTTGGTTTTATCGGACCCAATGGCGCTGGCAAAACGACGACCATGCGCATCCTCGCGACGCTGCTCAACCCGACTTGGGGCGAAGCGTACGTCGGTGGATACTCGATCTACACCAAGCCCAAAGAAATCCGACGAATCATCGGCTACATGCCTGATTTCTTTGGCGTCTACGACAACATGAAGGTAATCGAATACCTTGAGTTCTTCGCCGCTGCCTACCGCATCAAGGGGCCCAAACGGCGAAAGGTTTGCGATGATGTGCTCGGGCTGGTCGACTTGGGTTACAAGCGTGACGAGCTTGTGACGAGCCTTTCTCGCGGCATGACCCAACGGCTCGGGCTTGCACGCGTCTTGCTGCACGATCCCCAAGTTCTGCTGCTGGATGAACCGGCGAGCGGTCTCGATCCTCGGGCGCGAATCGAGATTCGCGGGCTGCTTAAAGAGCTACGCAACATGGGCAAGACGATCATGGTCTCGAGCCACATTTTGCCCGAGTTGGCAGACATCTGTAACAAGATCGGCATCATCGAACGGGGCGAGCTCATCGTCAATTCCGACGTCGAAGACGTGATGCGACAGGTCCGGCAGCAGACGGTGCTTCAGATTGACGTGGCCGGCGACCGCGACGCCGCGGGCAAGCTGTTGGAGCAGGACGATCTGGTAGAAAAGGTCGAAGAGACCGACGCCCTTCTCCGCGTCACACTGATCGCCGGTGACCACGATTTCAGTACGCTCGCCCGATTGCTGCTCGACAACGGCCACGCATTGACTCGCCTGAACGAAGAGGAAATCAACCTCGAAACGGCGTTCATGACGCTGACCAAGGGAATCACTTCGTAGGGAGGTAAGGCATTGGTCATTAGTTATTTGACAATCACCATTTGTCATTTGGTAATTGACAAATGACAAATAACTAATGACAATTACTGCCTGTCCTTGCCCCCATCGTCTAGTGGCCCAGGACACCGCCCTCTCACGGCGGAGACAGGGGTTCGACTCCCCTTGGGGGTACTGTTTTGTCTAGCTCTGTGGGCGTCGGCATTTTAGGTTGCCGCTTGAAACCCGTGCGGTTGATAAACCACAGGGTTCTCCAAGGGAAAAAGTGCTTCTGCAAACTCAACCACCACCCGCTGAAGCCGGTAGATTGAAAATTTTCGTGAGCTACGGACTGAAGTCCTTCACTCACGAAGGAAAAATTATTTGTAGGGCAAGAGATTCTTTCGGCTTGCTTGAGTTTCCCACCCTACCAAGTAAAACCTAAAGGATTCGCCTGAAGGCGAGGGTTTCAGACCCATTGCAAGGACAATGAAACAACGTGTGTCGCCTTTCAACCGAAGGACAACCCATGACTTTCGACGCCAAACGAGCGAACTTAAAATCGCCTGACTTTTTTCAACGGTTCCAAGTTTCGGGAAAGGGTACGCCGCTGCGCGCTGCGGGCTTGAAACCGCAGACACAACTGCTTGTCTTTGAACGTGGCGGTGAGCGACTCGCGCTGCTTCGCGATCAGATGACCTATCATCACCTCGCCCAGGGAGAGCTTGCCGGCGAGCCGTATCTCGTCACTTTCTGAGTGGTCTGCAACAGTGGAGTCGGTCTGACTCCCGTGATTGACGGCAAGGTGCATCACTACAGCGCCGGCGGGTTGTACGATGGGCTGGTGTTGCTCATCGACGATGAAACTAAAACGTATTGGGATCACGTGACAGGCGAAGCGGTCCATGGCCCGTTGGTTGGAGCAAAGATGCCGATGTGGGGCATCGAAATGACGAACGTGGAAACGGCGTTGCAACGAGAACCTGATTTGCCTGTCCATCGGTCGCATCCCGGACTGATGGGTCTGCTGATGAAGTGGGCCAGCCATTTGATGGATGGCCGACTTCCCCCCGGCTTTCGTAAGACGATGGCTCCCACCGATGGCCGATTGCCAGAGATGGAAATGGGCTTGGGTGTGGTGACCGACCAAACCCAACGGTTTTATCCGATGTCAGCCATTGGCTCCCAACTGGACGACACCCTCGATGGCCGAGCGATCCAGCTCTCCCTCGGCCTCGACTCGGTTCCCACGGCCGTCTGGTCTGGCGACGAAACTCGGCCGACGCAGCTCTTTTCCCGATGGTACGGATTTTCGTTGACCTATCCGGAATGCGAGATTTACGGATAATTCTCGTATAATCGTTCATGGGGAAGGCAAAAAGTTTAACCGCAAAGATCACCAAGCACACGGCCCAAACCGTTACGACTGCTGGACTAACTCGTATAGCCCCTGGCCTGCATTTTTGAGACGCCCTTTTTTGACCAAGGCCTCCCAAACGGCTCGTGGGTACTGATTGGGCGGGGTGATCGCCACAATTCCCGAAGGCCGACCGCCACTCAAGGGTCCGACTCCGAGGCTCGATTCATGATCGAGCCGCGTTAGCTTGAGCCGTTTCTTGAAGGCCTTGAATGCCCGTTTGAGTTCTTCCGGCGGTACGATATTGCCTGACGGCAGTTCAGACTCGCTCATAGCATGCTCCTCAAAGTTAGGAAAGTAGGTAAGACTTCAGCCGAAAGCAGTAAATTAGCCACAGATGAACACGGATTAACACAGATAAAGAAAGTTTTTTTTCAGTGACTTTCAGGATTGCCGTGGCTCCTCAACAATCAGGAATTGACGAAAAACGTCGAAATCTCTCCAGAAAAAATCCGTGTTCATCTGTGTCCATCCGTGGCTAAAAAAACCTTTTTGTGTTTTTTGTGACTATTTCTACTTCACTTGGCTGAAGTATTACGAAAATATAATGGTTCGCGGCTTCGACCCGCAAACATTTTTTGTTCTTCTGTAAAAAGTTTATATTATTCGGCAGCCAGCAATTCCTCGAGTGCCGTCACCGCAGTTTGCAACGACGTCGCCGCCATTTTGAAATTCATGTGCGTCGAGACTTCCGGCTGAAGTTTTGCGAAGTCGTCGGTCGCCTTGCGAAGTTTTCCGATTTTTTTGCGAGCCTGCCGCAAATACGCCTCGGCATCCTGAGCCTGCCAAGCACTGCCCAGGGCGAGCAGGTAATCGTAAAGCGTGCGCTGATCGCTAAGCTCGGGATCGTCCTCGATCTCTTCGGAGTGCTTGATAAAAGTGCGAACCATCCAAACATGGCTCAGTAGCGCCTCGGCGCGACGCATCCTTGTTTCAGAATCCATAAAGCCCCCCCCTCCATAATACTCTCCTCAGCGAGCCGGAACGTTGTGTCAAATATCCACAGGAGGTGGGCCCACGGTTTCCTCCGAGCTGGAATTCCCAACCGCCCCCTTCGGAGCAAATACCAGCACCATCGCCGCCCCAGCAATCACCAGCATCAACCCCGAATAGAAAAGGGGAGGGATCGAGCCCCACAGTCCCCCAGTCGTGGTCGTGAACAGGGTATTGACGACCGGCGCGCCGCCAAAAACCAACGGCATGACGTAAACCGGTTTGCCGCCAAAATTAAACGCCATGATGATGCCCAGCGCGCCGATCGCGCCGGCACTGCCGGCTGCCAAACTCCAAATCGTGCCGTTCCAAGTGTACTGACTCGGTTCGTCGGAAACCGTGAGCCAAAGATTGGG
>JAADIN010000118.1 GCA_013151315.1 Planctomycetota bacterium
CCGATGCGCGAAGTGCATTTGGACATTGTACGGGCGTAGATGAGAGCCGAGTTGGAATAAGGCGCCCACGAATTCATGCAAAAATGAGGTATGAATCGCCATGGACTTCACAGGCTAGCCGGCCAGCACCCGCTCCGCGATTTTTCTTAATTCTGCTTGGATGACCTCGACCGGTCGATCGGCGTCGATGACATGGATCAAGCTCCCTGGACGGCCTGCTTCTTTCAAAAATCCCGCGCGCAAGCGCTCGCGATACGCGTCGCCTCGGCTTTCCATGCGATCAAGATCGTCGCCCATTCGCTGGAGCGCAGATTTAGGCGACATATCCAAAAGAAAAATACAGTCGGGCATCAGGCCGTCGATGGCGACTCGGCCGACCTCGCGTACGGCTTCGATATCGAGTCCGCCGGCGTGGCCCTGATAGACAAGGTTTGCCAACAGGTAGCGATCGGAGACGATCGTCTTACCAGCCGCCAAGGCTGGACGAAGGACCTCGTCGACCAGTTGAGCACGAGCGGCCATGTAGAGCAGCATTTCGCTACGGGCAGCGATCGGCGTGTTCTCATCGCTGTTGAGCAAGATTTCTCGCACCTGTTCGCCGAGCGGCGTGCTACCCGGGTCGCGGCAGGTGAGCACGTCGAGTTGCCTTGCAGCAAGCCACTCGCAAAACAGTCGCATTTGGGTAGTCTTGCCAACGCCATCGATGCCATCAAATGAAAAGAACATGCCCTCAGTTGTACCCTAGCTGGCGGTCCCGTTGTAGGTCGCATGCATATTCGCCACGCGGCGGGCAATGATTTTTCGTAGCTTGGCCGGCCTGACCACCTCGGCTTGGTCGCCATAGCCAAGGATCCACCAAGCGACTTCACTCAAACCCGAGACTTGAGCATAAAAGTCCATGCTGCCATCGGCTTGGAAGTCGAGCTTTTGGGTCTTGTGCCAGACGACCTCGCTGACGTTGCGGGCCACCATCGGCTTGAACCGTACGATCACATTATGGTCGCGCCCCGGGTCGTTCATAATACTCCAGGCGTTGCCCAGGTATCGATTCAAATTAAATGCTCGCGGCACAACGTACTTTTCTTTGAGGGGAGTCAAAGTAGTAATCCGGCCGAGATTAAAAATCCGGACTTCACGGTGCATCGTACTGCGACCGATGACATACCAACTTCGATGGCTGAAGAGCAGGTGGTAGGGCCTGAGCTTGGTGGTGATGGTTTCCAATTCGGTCAGGCTCTCGTAGACAATGCGTACCACACGTCGACTGGCGATCGAGTCGACCAACTGCTGATAGACTTCGAGCTTGTCTTCCAAGGGATTGGTGGGATCAAGTTTGATATGAATGGCTTGGGTAAGCGTCTGCAGCTCTTGGCGGAGCGGGCCTGGGAGACTGCTCTCGAGCTTGAGCGCGGCGCGGCGGGCCGGTTGGTAGAAGGGGACACCGTGCCCCGATCCCATTTCGCCGGCCAGCGCGATGATCGAAAGGGCTTCTTCGGCCGTAAAGTTCGTCGGAGGCAGGTAAAAAGAGCTGGCAATGGAATACCGGTCGGCTTCGCGATCGAAATCGATCGGTACGCCGGCATTGCGAAGCGTTTCTAGATCGCGAAAGACCGTGCGCCGACTCACTCCGCATACCTTCGCCATGGTATCGGCGTTTTGCCCGTTACCCGCCTGCAGGGTTTGCAGGAGTTTCAGAAGTCGTCCGACCCGTTGTAGTTTCATCAGAAGTGGCTTGCTGTTGGCGGATCCAGTTGTGCGATTCTTGGTAGTCTGGCTTGGAGTGACGCAATGGGTTTATCGGTGGCAACGCGTCGGGTGCGCCAAGGACTGACTCTTCATTCCAATTCGCCAGTTCGTGTTGATAGGGTTCGTGTCGATAGGGATTGAGGAGAACGGGTGCCTGAGCGGCAAGAGGGGCTCGCTGAGGTTCATGCTGAGATTCATACTGGGATTCATATTGAGGAACCGTAAGTCGGTCGGTCTGGACAGTGGCGAAATCAGCGTCGACTTGCTCGACGAGCGGCAGCGCCGCGAGGCCCTCGTCGAAGGTCGTCACGTCTGCGGTAGGTTCGGTGATCTCGAGTTGCTCGGGTGCGGGAATGGCCTCGGGTTGGGTGTTTTCGGGTGGAACCGTTTCATGGAAGTCAAATCCTTCATCGCCCACTAGGCCCTCGTCTGCCAGGCTCTCATTCGCCCGTGTTGGTACGTTCGCAAATGGGGCCGACGGGTGCGTGATTTGTCCGTGCGGCCCGCGGCTGATGACGTTGGGACGAGTAAAGCCGTAGTCCAAGTAGGTACTGGCATCTCGCTGGCGTGCTCGCCTGAGCGCGTCGAAGGTCGCCTTCCCAGGCCAAGGGCCCTCGGCAAGATACACGCCATTGTATTCCAGCAACGACCCCTTACGGTGGTGAACTCGCATTATAGCGCGATTGTAGTCGAGTAGCGAGCGATAGTAGGCGGAATCTGCTTCGGAGTGACGACGCTGGGCATCAAGCAACTGGTCAAGCGTCGTATTGCCAACATCGTAGACCGCTTTCACGGCCTCGACTTCGTCGGTCGCGGCCACGCGACGGTTGAAATTGGTCTGGGTAGCAGCAAAATTCAAGTCGACGTCTCGGATCGCGTCGCCCAGCTGATGTGAAACCTCTAATTCCATGTCCTCGAGCACCGCCCGTTCGCGAGAGAGCAAGAGTTGGTGATGGCGAACACCGGCCATGGCTCGACGAAATCCGATGGGGATCGACAATTGCACGCCCATCTCCCATTCTTGGTAATCGCCGCCAGTCAGCACCTCGAAGGCATTCGAGCCATCGGCAAAAGGCGCAATTCCGGTGCCACTGCTATTGATCAACTGGTCGCCAGCCCCCAGCCATCGATAACGACCGACCGCATCGAGCCGTGGCAAGAGATGGTTTCGCGAGGCGATGAGCTCCAGCTCGCGCTTCTTGACTTGCCAGCGTTGGCTGCGGAGCTCGCTGCGTCGTGCCAGGGCTTCGCAGTGGATGGTGGTCCAATCAAAACGGACTTGGGCGGTCGTCGGCTCGTCGCTGGGGCGAATAAGTCGCCCATCGGAGACCGCGAGCCCCATCATATAACGCAACCGATTTTCGACACGAAAAAGATTGGTCTGCGCCGCTTCGGCTTGGGCTCGGAATAAGAAAAACTGCGAACGCGACTGCGCCTCGTTGCTTGCTTCGCCACCACGACTACCGACGCGCTGGATCGTTTTGATTCGCCGCCAAGTTTCTAGGGCGCTATCACGCCCCGTTTTGCGAGCTTCCAAGTCGCGGTAGCTGAAGTAGAGTTCCCAATACGCATCTTCGACGTCACGCATGAGATCGCGAATGCCTTGCTCGAAATCGGTAAGCGTAATGTCGTGCCGAATCCGGGCAATGACAACGCCATCGATTTGATTCGTAAACCCACCGGCCGCCTGCTGCGAAGAAAAAGGGCCCGCGATGCGGTTGTATTGGGTACCGGCACCTTGCAATAGAGGCTGGGTCATGGCGACCTCAAAGTTGGTGAGCCAATCGCTCGTCTGGGCTCGACTGCCGTTGTTATTTTGATCGTAGAGCGTGTTATTGCGAACTTCAAACGTGCTACCGTTTGCCGCGGTCTTGGTAATGCCAAACGTGGCATTGCCTGTATCCTGCCGGAAGTTGTTCGCAAAAAAGGTGCCGGCTATCCCAGCAAAGTTTTGCGGTCGGTCGACGTACCCCCAGTTAATGCTGCTATCGAGGGTCGCATCGAACTCGGCCAATGCCGCCTCGACACCAGTGCTGCTAAACGGACTGCCCGTGGCCGTGCCGTTGCCACTTTCGGCCAGCGCCGGATCAAAGGTCGTGACCACGCCGCCCGGGTTTTGGGTGATTGTCACAGGGGTCGTGTTTGCGATATTGCTGCCTGCGTCGGAGATCCGCCCTCCCAATTGGCGAACGACCTTGCTGTTGGCCAAAGTGATTCGGGTGACTTCTTCCAGAGACAAGTCGTAGAATTCAAACGATTCGGCATTGGCCAAGGTGAGTGGCGGATGGGCCGCGTAAACTTCGTCGAGCGAGGGTTCATCCACGTCGGGATACTCGATCTGGGTAGCAACATCCATGTAGTGCGACAGATCGCCGCTACCAAACAGATTGCCATCTTCCGCGAAGAAAAATGGCTGGGTTGGATTGCAACCTGACGCAAGGGTCAGGAGGCAAAGGGCCCATGACATGGAAGATCGAACCTGCCGATTCATGATGCTGCATTCCTAGCGAGGGAGTCCGCAACGGCTCCAATAGCCGCCACGGGGTACATTGAGAAATTCCAAAGTGGTCCGACGGATCGACCCACTCGAAACTCTCCTTCCCCCCCAGGCTGGATATTCCGCTAGCACTGGGCAGCCAATATTGGTCGCGCAGCTGCCGCCAGAACAGTCAGCAGAATTGTTATCGTCTACGCAACCGTCAAACTTTGACATTATTGGCGAACGCAGCAAAAAGAGTTTTGCTAGCAGGGCGTTGAATGCGGGGTCCCGTAGAGTAGCACGCCTCTCCGAGTCGTGTCCGTTATCAGCAAACACGACTCGGAGAGGCGTGCCACAATGCTCTAACGCAACTGATACCCGAGGGTCAGCCAGCCGTTGTCGCAGTCGAGATGCTGCAGATCGAGCGTATGCTCGACGCCCTCGGCGGTCGTGAATTGGAATGGCGGGATGGCGATTTCCTTGGGGAAACCGTTTTCGCCGTCGGCTCGCTTTTTGAGTACTTTTACGAGTGCGCCGCGCGTCGCGGCTTGTTTACCACTCAGCTTGTCGCCCCAGCGTGGCGTGGGATCGAAACCGGTAGGAAATGCTTCGATATCTCCGACACGCCGCAGAATAATGCCGTTGTCGCTCTGGAGAATCTCGAAAGTGATAAGAAAATCCCAATTCTCGCGTATCTGCTCTTCGCCTTTCTCAACCGTTTTCAACTCGGCAATCCGTATGCGGAGCGTAACCTGCTGATCGTCAAAGCGGATGCTCAGCGGATGCGTGCGATTGAGGGTCACCGAAAATGGCTTGAACTCGGCCTTGGTATCTGTCCCCGCGTCATCGGCCCCTTGTTGCAATTTGGAGGGGCTGCCATGTTTTTCTGCAAGCTCTTTTAGCCAAGACGGGAAATCACCGATCAGTTCCGGCGGCTCCGATTCGGCCGCTTGCCGAATGCCAACGCCGGCGAGAATGCTGGGCAGAAAATTGTTGATTGCCGATTCGTGAACTTTTAGCGAGAGGTCCTCGCCGACTGTCGATATCGGCATCGTGCTGGCCGACACCTGCTCGTACGAGGCGAGTCTTGCTTCCACGTGGATAGCACGGTCGGTCGAAGCCATCCGCAAGTATTCCGGAAAGACTCCAGCACGAACCAAAAGAGGGCGAGCTTGGCGGTCGTATTTATGTCTCGCTTGAAAGATCGCGTCGGCGACTTGGTCGTCGAATTTTTTCGCTACTTTTTGCTCTGCTCTTTGCGAAGCAATACGCTCGCTTTTGCTTTTGCTTTCGCCCACCTTTTTCCAAGCGATCCGTTCAATAAGGCGGCGACCAAAGCGGCCGCCCGTTTTTCTGATTGAGGTCGTGCGCGATTTCGTGCTCGCTGAAACGTCGGTAGGAATCGCTACAAATCGCGCGTCGCTAATTTGAAGACGCTTGGTTGCTACGAAGTTCGTGTTGCTACGGCTGGTAAGCCGAACTGGCTTTTTATACCCAACGGTGTTCGAGTGGATTGTTCCGGCTAGCTGAAGCTCCAGAGCAATGTGGTCGTCGGCTGGCAGAGTGCGGAGGGTGACAAAACCCGTGGATTCCGCGGTTCCAAGAATTCTCGCACCGAGAATGCAGTCGCGCACAGGCTGCGTCTCGTGGACTGGCCGCTCGGCCAGACGATTGATCGCAGACTCCGAGACGGCGGTAAAAACATTGGACTGGGTGAAATGCGATCGAATCGCTTTCACCAATTGGGGCGACTGATCGAGCTGCTGCACGAAACCCAACAGCTGACCTATCTTGCGGGAGGTCTCGACCGAAGGGGCTTCCAGATGTCGCGTGAGCTGTTTTTCGAGCTCCAAAAGCTGCGACATGTAGACCCGACGTTCAAGATCCCGACGGCTGTACTTGCGACGAGATCGCTTGGCAACTTTTTCAACACGGTGGTACCACCGCAACAGCCCGCGATAGTGGTCGAGCGCTTCGGCAGTCTGAGTAAATGCAGAGTTTTCTAAACCGGCAACGCTGGAGCGAAACCGCCGAAGCACCGCGGTGAGGTCGAGAAGCTTTTTCTCGTCGATCGCGACCTCGCCGACAAGATGGGGTTCAAGTTTCTCCCAACGCAAATAACGTTTCCAATTCTCGGCAAATGGGGTGTTGACGCCGAGGGTACGTTCCAAAGATTGGGCCGTTTGACGTAGCTTGGTGCGACTTGGCGCGAGACGTTCCTCACGGCTAGCGGGTCGATAGTCTCCTCGCGATGCCCAGGCGAGTTTGGGCAAGTCACCCCGGTACTGTCCTTTTAAGGCATCTCGCCAAAATTTGATTTCCCGGGCGACGCGGGTGAACTGTTTTTTGTCGAGGCCCGTTGCGCCAGTTCGGTATTGTTCGAGAACGCGCGAAACGACTGCCGGATCGGCGGCTTGGCCTTTTTCGATTTGCGCTCGCAGTGATCGGCTGCCTAGATACTTGCGCCACTTGTCTCCGTTGGCTTCTTCGCCAATCCATTGGTCGAGCTGGTCGAGTGCCGCGGTGAGTTGGCTGACATCACCCGGGGTGCCAGCCAAGACGGGGCTGGAGACCGAAATTACCCCGATCAAAAGGACGCGAGACATCAGGGAAATAGCGACAGCTTGTTGCACGGAAGACCTTTTGGGTTGCAGGCAGGCGGGGGGGCTACTCAAGTCTAGTTCACAAGCGAGACAGAACTAACGACATGCTGCCAGTATATAGCGCCTATTTTGACTGCCCTACGCCAAATCGCCAGAATTCTGCCTAGAACCTCTGGCATTGCCCGAATCAGCTACTTCCCCTCGCGGAGGGTATTAAAATACTCCTCGGCGTGCTCCCGATACGATTTGGGGAGCTTTTCGACCACGAGCGGGTCGGCCTGCTGGCCCCCCTCGACCTCCATTTGCTCTTTGACCGATTCGACGACTTGGCCGCGACGGTTCGGCCCCTCGGCCTCGCCAACGACCACCGCCGCTCCTCGGCCAGGCTTTTGGCGGACTCGCGAGTTGCGGAAGTTGGTCGCGTTTTTTTCGTCAGGCCGAGTTCCGCCCCCTTTGCCCTGGCCCATGCCTTGGCCCATTCGCTCGCCCATCCCGCCCCCTTGGCACGACTGGCAGCCCATACCTTGGCACGATTTGCAACTCATCGAGTCTTTGGCCATTTGGAGTTGGTCCATGGCCATCTCGAGCATTTCGCTTTCTTCCATGGCTTGCTCGAGCTGCTCCAATTGTTTCATCATTTCGCTGAGCGACTCCGCAGCACCTTGGGCGTCGCCCTCTTTCATGCACTGTTGGCACTCGCCCATTTTTTGTGCCAGTTGTTCAAGCTGCTCCATCTTTTTTTGTTGTTGCTGCATTTGATCGAGCTTTTGTTGCAACTCGCCGGCGCGCGACAAGTCGCCGCGCTGCTTTTCTTTTTCAATTTGTTTTTTCAAATCGTCCATCGCCTGCTTGCGGGCCTCGGCTGCTTCCTGCATTTTTTCTTGGAGCTGCTTCATCTGCTGCTCGAGCTCTTTTTTCGCCTCGGGGTCGAGTTTGCCAGTTTCTAGCTGCTTCTTGAGCTTGTCGAGCTCGCGGATCGCTTTTTTCCAGTCGCCCTTTTTCATGGCGTCGACCATCTTGTCGGCGGGGCCCCGGTGGAGATTGTTCATTTTCGCAAATTGCTTGCGGAGTTCTTGATCGCCCCCCAATTGCTGTCGTCGCTTTTCAAGCTGCTTGGCCAGATCGTTGAGTTTCACGAGCGTTTTCTTGGGGTCGGCATCACGCGCCTCGGCCATTTTTTCGGTTTGTTTTTCCAGTTCGCGGAACAATCCTTCCGCATCCTTGAGGCCTTTCTTGGCGGCTTGCTTGCGACGCTCGGCCAGACGTTTGCGCAATATCTTGGCGGCGTTTTCTTGCTGTTCTTGCGATATTTTGGTTTGCGGATCGATGCTACTCTGAGCTTCGCGGTTGTCGACCAAGGTGGCGAGCAGGAATGCCAACAGGGCGGGCACGATCGGCAGCCAAGCACGCCGCCCAAGGCGAATGCGAAAACGTTCGTCGATATCAACTCGCCGCACGGCGCGCGCCGCATCGGCGAGCAGCGCCTGGCCGGCAGGAGTTGCCGCGTCGGCCGGCGACAGCGAAAGGCTGCTTGCCACGCGCTGCTTCAAACCGTAACGCTCGTCGATTTCAACGGCGGCCTCGAGTTCGCTGCGACCTCGCCACCAAGTCCAAACCGCGGCGACGAGCAAACCGGCAACGATCGCCGCGAGGCCCCATGGGAGAGACCACTGAGTGGGTAAGTTTTCGACCGCGATAAGTTTTGGCGCGGCAATCGCCAGAAGAGCAACCAAGAGTCCCACGAACCAACATCGTACGAGCCGATTCAGAAACAGCTCCCACCCCAATCGTCGGCGTGCCCGTTTGACTTGTGCTAGGATTGGCTCCATAGCCGCAGCTCCTTGGGGTATACTTGGGAGAGCGTTCATTGTATCGGCTTGAGGCAGTCAAAGCCATGGGATTGGAATCTCATGGGCTTTCCAACCCGAAAAATTTACGACCATGCCTGAAACCCCCGCCCTTCCCTGCCCTGCCGATCGGCCCGATGCCGACGTCGTAATTTATGACGGCGATTGCCGCATCTGCACGGCCCAGGTGAGCAAATTACCGTGGTGGGACTGCCAGAAAAAACTCAGCTACCTCTCACTCCACGATGCCGAAGTGGCAGAGCGTTGGCCCGAGATGTCGCCCGATCGATTGATGCAAGAGATGTGCCTCGTCGACAGCAAGGGCCACTGGCACTGGGGGCCCGAAGCGATTCGCCATCTGACGCGCCGGCTCCGCCGATTATGGTGGGCTGCGCCGGCGATGCATTTCCCCGGCAGCATGTTTTTGTGGCGACCCCTGTATCGCTGGATCGCGCGGAATCGCTATCGTCTAAGCGGTACAGAGACTTGCGAGAGCGATGCGTGTGAGTTGCATCGGTGAGTTGGGCGAAGACGCAAGCGAGATTTTACTCGTACCCATGCTCGGGCCCCGGAAATTGCCCGTCGCGAACTTCGTCGCGGAACTTGCAAACCGCACCGGTAATCTCTGTTTGCAAATCGGCATACGCTTTTACGAAGCGGGGGACATTACGGGAAGCATCATCGCAGGTCAATCCAAGCACATCATGCAGGACGAGTACCTGCCCATCGCAGTGAGGGCCAGCACCGATACCAATCGTGGGGATGTCGACGTGATCGGTGATTCGCTGGGCCACTTCCGTAGGGACGCATTCCAGCACGACGGAAAAAGCACCCGCCTCGGCGGCGGCGCGGGCATCGTTGAGCAACGCGTTTTCGTCTCGCTGCACTCGGTAGCCGCCCAGTTGGTGGACACTCTGGGGACGCAATCCACAGTGGGCCATCACAGGAATGCCAGCGGAAACCAAAGCCTCGATCGTCTCGGCTTGATCGACGCCCCCTTCAAGTTTCACCGCTTGGCAGCGAGTCTCCTTGAGAATCCGGCCGGCGTTTTCGATCGCCTTGTGCGTGCCGAGGTGGTAGCTCGGAAAGGGCATATCGACAATGACCAGCGCGTGGTCGACCGCGCGGCCGACCATTTCGGCGTGATAGATGATTTCGTCGAGCGTAACCGGCAACGTGTTTTCGTGGCCTTGAACGACCATCGATAAACTATCGCCTACGAGCACGCCTTCGACGCCCGCCTCGTCGACCAGCCGAGCCATGGGATAGTCGTAAGCAGTGATCATCGTGATCTTCTGCACCGACTTCTTCGACGTCTTTTTCGATGCAGAAAACTCGGGGACGGTAATCCGCTTTTGCCGAGGCGTTTTTTTGAGAGGTGGTTCGCTGGCCATGAGTTCAGGCTAGCCGACAGGCTGGCGGGTAGTCAACGAGGTACGAACAACCTGGGGTGCTTGTTGAAAAGACCAAACCGCAGTACAATCACGGGTTCGATTTCCGCCTAGTACGGCCACCAAGGGCATGGCGTCCCTTGGATTAAGGCCGAATTTCCATATCCCGACCATCGTGGCAGTGTGCCGATCGGTCGAGTCTGTTTCAGCGAAGGAGAATAACGTGGCAATTCGTGTAGCAATCAATGGTTTTGGTCGTATCGGACGTCTGACGTTCCGCAATTTGCACGCCCGCTCTAGCGAGTTCGAGGTCGTTGCGATCAACGATCTGACCGACAACAAAATGCTCTCCACGCTGCTCAAGTACGACAGCACCCATGGCCGTTTCTCGGGCAAGGTCGAGTACGGACGACGAAAATCTCATTGTCGATGGAAAGAAAATTCGAGCGATGGCCGTTCGCAATCCGGCAGAGTTGCCCTGGGGCGACCTGGATATCGACGTCGTCGTGGAAAGTACGGGAATTTTTGCCAGTCGAGCAACCGCGGACAAGGCGGGCTACGATACCCACCTCGCCTCCGGAGCCAAAAAAGTCGTGATCAGCCAGCCCGCGAAGGACGGGGCCGATCTCACCTGTGTGCTGGGTGTCAACGACGACAAGCTCACCGCCGACATGAAGTGCATCAGCAACGCCAGTTGCACGACCAACTGCTTGGCCCCAATAGCCAAGGTGTTGCACGAGACGTTTGGCATCGAGAAAGGTCTCATGACCACCGTGCATGCCTACACCAACGATCAACGCCTTCAAGACATGCCGCACAGCGATCCTTATCGAGCCCGCTCAGCAGCACAAAATATCATTCCGACCAGCACCGGGGCGGCCAAGGCAGTCGGGCTTGTGATTCCCGAACTGCAAGGCAAGCTCACCGGCATCGCGTTGCGAGTGCCGGTGCCCAATGCCAGCATAGTCGACTTGACGGTCATACTGACGAAGAGCGTGACCGAAGCGGAAGTGAATGCCACCATGAAAGCAGCCGCCGAGGGGCCGCTCAAAGGCATCCTCTCTTACAACGAAGACCCCATTGTCTCGACCGACATCATCGGTGATTCGCACAGCTCGATCTTCACCCCCGACTTTACCCAAGTGTTGGGTGGCAACATGTTGAAGGTCGTCAGTTGGTACGACAACGAATGGGGTTATAGCTGCCGCACCGCCGACCTGATCGCTAAGATTGGCAAGTTTTAGGCTGCCTCTAAATTCTGCGGGCGGGGAAACCTGTTCCAGCAACTCATTTGCAAAGCCGAGGGATTGCAATCCCTCGGCTTTGCGTCGCCTCTAATTTCGAAAGTTGCCCTAACGCCTCCAGCCTTCAACAGGCGGCGACCATTGGGGACGCTTTTCCTGCGTCGATTTTTTTCTCAAAGACGCCGAAGCAGTGGCGGGAATTACCGATTGTCGGGCCGTTGCCGAGCGAACGAGTGGCTCGCGGCCACCGGTCGGCTGAGAGGTCCAGCCTTGGGCCGCTCGGGCGGTGGTGGCATACCCGTCTGCACTAGTGTGGGTTCGTTGCAGCGACGTACGCCAGCGGGGGCCCGCTTCTTGGGGCCTTTTCTTAACCAAAGGTTGCGCTGCAAGCGTCTGTTGCTCGAGCGGACGGGCGTCGTTTTCTGCCAGATTAAGGTCATCAGACGAGGAGAATGGCTGAGCCTCCATTGCGGCTTCGACCGAAACGAGCTGCTCCCATTCGAGGGGCAACTGGGCGAGCAACTTACGACCGTCTGCCCCGACAAGGCGGACCCACAATTCCAACGGCTCTTCCGACTCGATGGTCTCCTCCAACGGCAACTCCAAATGCAGTCCGTCGCCCAGCGGCGAGGATTGCCAAGCAGACGCCGTTTCTTCGGCACTGAAATCCCAACGCTTGAGTCGTCGTGGCGAAACCGGGTCGGCGGTCATGATCATCAACGAAATTTTGCCATCAAGATCGACCGGTTCGTCGTTCGCATCACGCGCCTCGATTACAGTCAGTAGGCGCGTGGGCCCAGGCCGCAAACTATTGGCTTGACTCGGATCGCCCCGGTAGGCACCGACAATCATCAGCCGTTCGGCATCCCGGGTGCCAAGGTCGGGAGACTCTTCTTCAAAAAGTTCTTCTAGGAACTCTGCCTCGCTGTCATACTCGGGATCGCCACGGAAAGATTCGTCGGCGGTCGAAGCTCGCTCAACCGCATCATCGTGGTAAAAAATCAACGCGTCGTCGCTATCCGAGTCTCCCAAAAAGGCGGCTTCGACTAGCGAATCCTCCCGAAGCTCTTCCAGTTGGCCGACCGGTTCGTCGGTTTCAAACTCCAAATCGGGAATGTCCAATTCTTCGGGAAGCAGGGCCTCAGGCTCGTCAAACTCGGGCTCAGGTTCTGGCGGTTCCGGTTCGGGAAGCGGAGCGGAGGGCTTTTCGACCGGCCGCTTGGTGGCCCGCTTCGAGGGCATCAATTCAGGTTCCCGAGATTTTTCTTGAGTCACAATCTGGTACGGCTCGACACAACGCATCTGACGCAGCTTCTCGGAATACTCCAACACGTAGTCTTCCAGCTCGTAGATGTAATCTTCTTGGGTACGGAGCTCGCGTTCGAGCAGATCGATCTGATTGTCTCGGGCCGAGCGACAGCCGAAGGTGCCCAATATCAAAATGCCAAATAAACCAAACCACACAAGCAGCGTGTTGGATCCGGAAAGCCGTGGGGTAGCAGGCACTGTAGGCATCAATATCCCGGCCGTATCAGGAGGTGAAAGAGCGCCTCAGAATCGCAACGCATGTGCGAATCGGGTACCCATGATAATCGGCGGAAAGAAATAGAATAACCGGCGATTGCAGTCAAGCGAGATAGGGCAGTGCTAGCAAGGTGAGCCGCACGGCGCTAGCCGCGGGCAGTGCAGCGCAGGCAGTGCGGACTGCGGGGCATCGCGGCGTACTCCTCCTCTACCCGACGCTAGCGCGTTGCGGCTCACCTCTTAGTCGTCCATTCTCGAGACGACCTTGTCGATGAGCCGGTACTCGCACGCTTCTTCGGAGGACATAAATTTGTCGCGATCGGTATCTTTCTCGATCTGCTCCAAGGTCTGCCCCGTGTGCTGCAGGAGAATTCGGTTGAGCTTGTCCTTGGTTTTCTTGTACTCCGAGGCGTGGATCATGATGTCTTCAGCCGTGCCTTCCATGCCGGCCGACGGCTGATGGATCATAATCCGAGAGTTGGGCAGCGCATGACGTTTTCCTTCGGCGCCTGCCGCTAGCAGTAAAGCTCCCATCGAAGCCGCTTGCCCCAGGCAATAGGTGGCCACGTCGCAGGTGACAAACTGCATCGTATCGTAGATGGCCATGCCTGCGGTCACGCTGCCACCAGGGGAATTGATGTAGAAATGGATATCCGCCTTGGGATCGTCCGACTGCAGGAACAGAAACTGGGCGACGATGCTATTGGCAACATCGTCGTTGACGGCCGAGCCCATCAGCACGATGCGGTCTTTCAGCAGCCGGCTGTAAATATCCATGGCCCGCTCTTCGCGGCCCGACTTTTCGATGACGTAAGGAATCAGCGCCATAGCGGGATCAATCCGTTGGTTGGAGGGGGTATTGTAAATTTGGTAATATTTCAGCGACATCAAGCAATAGAGTAGCCACGGATGAAACACGGATTGAACACAGACAGGTTTGGTCTGTAGAACAAATTCCTTCTTTTCTTCATCAGTGTTTCATCCGTGTTCAATCCGTGGCTAAACCCCTACCTAGGCGAGACTTTTCATTTCTCTGCTTCAGGCGGCTGAATGTCATGCAATGGTTCAGTCGTCGTCATCGTCGTCGTCCTTCTCGCTGCCCGGCGGCTTCGTGAGGATGTCGTCGACGATGCCGTATTCTTTGGCTTCTGCGGCAGTCATGTAGTAATCGCGGTCGCAAGCGGCACCAATCTCGTCGGCCGTTTTTCCACAATGGCCAGCGAGAATCTCGTTGAGCGTTGCGCGGGTGCGTAGGATTTCGTTGGCTTGAATTTCGATGTCCGAAACTTGGCCGCCGACGCCGCCGTGCGGCTGGTGAATCATGACCTTCGAATTCTTCAGAGCAAACCTTTTTTCGGGGGCCCCGCCGGCCAGCAAAACGGCCCCGCCGCTCGCGGCCAAGCCGACGCAGTAGGTCGCCACCTTCGGCGCGATCATCTGCATCGTATCGTAAATCGCAAGTGTGGAAGTGACGCTTCCGCCGGGCGAGTTGATGTAGAAGTGAATGTCTTTGCGGCGATTTTCGCTTTGCAAATACAAGAGCTTCATCACCAGCTCGTTCGCGTTACCGTCGTAGATCTCGCCCTGGAGGAAGATAATCCGATTTTCAAGCAGCAAGTCGCCAAGCGTCATTTGACGTTGGCGTTGATAGTCACGCATAGCAGCAGCCATTTGGGGGTCGACGGGGGGCGAAAACTGAGGCGAGACGTTTTGATACATATCCAATCCGTGGTTATTTGATTTCGCTAGTAGGCCGGAACGAGTTCTACGAGTTCCGGCATTGCCGACCGTACAGATGTCTAGTGGGAAGAAGCAAATCATGCCGGAACTCGCAGGACTCGTTCCGATCTACTACTTCTGTTTTTGACGGCCTGTTACGAAAACCTAGGCCTTAGCGGTTTCCTCTGTTGGCTTCTCTGCCGCTTCCTCCTCTTCAACCGTCGCGTCGGGGATCGATGCGGCACCTTCGCCGCCGCCCACCGCTAGGTGGACCGCTTCGACGTTGAGCGGCTCGGGCTCGTAGGGTTGGTCGTTGAATTTTGCTTCCGATTGCACAAGTTCTAGAACTTTGCGTTCGAGAATCTGGTTTTGAAGCACGTCCATGAGGCCCCGCTTCTCGATTTGTGCTCGCACACGTCGGGGCGATTCGCCACTTTGGGACGCGATCAGGAAAATTTCCTTTTCAAAATCGCCTTCCTCGGCTTCGATGCTTGCTTCTTCAGCGACCCGTTCAAGAATAAAATGCTCTTTGAGTCCTTGGGCGGTCGAAGCGGCACTGTTTTGCTGCAATTGGTTTTCGCGAACGCGAATTTCGGCTTCGCTGAAGCCCGATCGACGTAGCTCCATGACGGCCCGCTCGAGCTCCCGAGCACTTTGCCGCTTGAGCAGCCCAGGCGGCAATTCCCAGTCGGCCGACGCCGTGAGGGTATCCGTAATTTGCCCACGAATCTTCTGTTGCTGCTCGTACTCGAGTTGCCGACCGAGATTGGCCAGGATTGCTTCGCGAAGTTTTTCTTCCGACTCGAAGCCGCCCATCTCTTCCAGGAATTCTTCGGTAAGCTCGGGTAATTTCAGACGTTTGACCTCGAGAATCTCGAAATCCACCTCAATCGACTTCCCGCGAATGTCCTCATTGGGGGCACTGTCGGTGAGCTCGACGGTTCCGCTGCGGTGCTCGCCCGCCTTGGCACCCTCGACAAGCTTGCCAAACCCTTCGAGACGGCCATCGCGGAAGCTGAGCGTCTCTCGAATCCGCAGGACTCGCTCTTCATCGCTGGTAAGTTGCTTGCCATCAAAGGTCGAAACGATATTGACCGTCAGATAGTCGCCCTCGCCGGCTGGCCCATCATGGGGAACCAACTGGCCAAATCGGGTAAGCATTTTTTCGAGCTGCTGATCGATGTCTTGATCCGTAAAATCTCGGACCGGTCGATCGAGTTTCAGGCCTTTCCACTTCGGCATGTCGAAATCGGGCCGTACTTCGATGTCGAACTCGAAGGTCATCGGGCCTTCGTCGGGCACTTCGACCGCATCAAGGTTCAACTCAGGCTCGCTGATCGCGACGAACTTTTGTTCTTCGCTGATTTGGCCCAGGCTATCCATCAGCAGCGAGCCTTTGATCTGCTCGCCGATTTCCTTCTTATGGCGACTTTCGACCAGTTTCCGTGGGGCCCGACCGATGCGAAAGCCCGGCACGTTGGCCGCAGGCATCATCTCGGTGAAGGCGTTATCCAGGTAGCGATCGACATCCTCGCGCGAAATGGTGACCGTCACATGACGCTCACAAGCACTCGGATTCTCGACTTGAACGTCAAGCTGGAGCTTGATCTCCTCGCTAACTTCTTCTTCCTCGGAATTGATATCATTCTGTTCGTCGACAGCCATAGAATTGCAAACCTGTGGTATTTGGACCTGTTTTTATAATAGCTCAACTGAAAACCAAGGGCAGAATTTCACCACAGAGACACGGAGAGCACAGAGAAAAAATTGTTCCTTAAGGAATCTCTGTGGTCTCCGTGTCTCTGTGGTTATTTTTTTAGCTTGGGTTAATAAGCACCTAGAGCGGGTGATCGGATTCGAACCGACGACAACAACGTTGGCAACGTTGTGCTCTACCAACTGAGCTACACCCGCAGTACCAGCGATACGACCTACTACATCGCTCGCCTATTCTGCGCAAACTCGCCAGGCCAATAGCCTTCTCGGCGATTGGTCCTAAGATTATAGGCCCGCAACAGGGGTACGCAAGGGGACTCTAGGGCTGCACCCCTAATTCCTAGCCTGCCAGTGCCAACCCTATGGCACTCGAGGGCGGAGAAATGATTCTCCCCCGCTGGGCGACTATCTGCTACGATCCGCGCATGTTGCTTTTCAAGAAGAAATTCCTCCCCGCGATCCGTAGCGGTGAAAAGACGCAAACGATCCGCCTGTGGCGTTGGCGGAGGATGCGTGCGGGGCAAAAAAGCTTCATCCCAGGCATCGGCCGCATCCGCATCGATCGCATCGAGCAAGTCTGCCTCGAAGATCTCACCGACGAGGACGCCATTCCCGACGGCTTTGCCACGGCCGACTCGCTGCGAGAAGAGCTGCATTCGATCTACGCCGAAAAACTGGCCGAGGGCTACCAAGCGTTTCGGGTGGTTTTTCATGTGTTAGAAGAATGACAACCATGGAAGAGTGGGCTACGGTATCGCCTCGCCGGAGCCCTCGCTTTCTGGAGGCGTTTCGAGAGGCTCGGCAAGCTCCGGCGGGGCCCCGCCAAATCGCTCTAGCAGTTGCGAGGCCAATTGGTCACGGCTTTCTAGTTCGACAGCCAGGGTAAGTTCTTTAATCGCCGTTTTCTCGTTTCCGAGGAAGCCATGTTGGTAGCCTCGCACAAAGCGGGCATAGGCTGCCTCAGGTTTCTGTTTGAGGTATTCGGTAAGCCGATCCATTTGGGTGACATAATCTCGGCCTCGATAATAGCGCTCGTAATTCTCGACGACGACCCCCCAGTCTTTGGGCTCCAAAAGAGAAACCCCTTGGTGGATGGTCGCAGCGGCACCTTGGTAGTCGCCGATCGCGAACAACGCCTGCGAGGTGAACAAATAGAGTTTGCCATCGCGGGGCATTTCAACCAACGCATGGTGCGCACGTCGAGCAGCTTCGTTGTAGCGGCCCGATCGGAACGCCTCTTCCGCCCGACGCTGGAAACTTAATCCCTCGGCAGTAGTTGTAGCAGTAGTCGCGGTGGGGGTTGGCGCGTTGGTAAGCTCGGGGACGACTTGCGAAGCGATCGCGGGTTGCTGCACTACCGTTGTGACTGGCTGAACTACGATAGGTGCGTAGGAAGTGTAGTACGGCCTATTATAATATTGGCCAAAACCGACGCCTGCATACCAAGGAAAAGCGTGAAAATCGAAATGGGTCGCGTAGCCATGATGCCCAACTCCATGCCCGCCAAAGTGTCCAACACCGTGTCCGCCAAAGTGCCCGCCCCCATGTCCGCCGATATGAACACCATGCCCGCCACCAATATGCACCCCACCGTGCCCACGGCTGTGCCCACCAAAATGTCCGCCGCGATGAACCGAGTGCGAGCGGCTGTGCCCACCATGCCATCCACCGTGCCCACGGTGCCCGCCGCCATGGCCGCCGCCATGGCCACCGCCATGGCCACCGCCATGGCCACCGCCATGGCCACCACCATGGCCGCCGCCGTGGCCACCACCGTGTCCGCCGTGTTGCGCCCATGAGGACGAGCAGTAAAAAGCGGCCACGACTACCACCGTGCTGGCGGCAACAAAAAACAGGGAAAGAGAGCGATTCACAACCATCTCCTAGCGAAAGAGTGGGACCTTCAGCGCGAGTGTCTCCCGCCCCAGTGCAGAGAGAGAACCCCTGCTATCATTTTACGACGACAACCGGAGCGAGGCAAATCGCTGACGAAAATCGCGGTATGCAGTGGCCATCAAATAGCATCGGTTAGCAACCGAGACACTCTGTGCAATGGTTCTTTTCCTCGTTGCGGTTCACCCTATCCGTGCAATCGTATTTTCGAGGGCGACTTGCGAAATTACGAAGCGGTGGGCAAAGCCGAGGGATTGCAATCCCTCGGCTTTGGAAGCGTGTTCAATGGACATTCAATACGTGAGAATCTCTTGCATTGCCTGAGCCAATCGTTGGGGATGGGCCAGCATGTGGGCGGTGCTGCTGGCCAGCAATAGGAGTGCCAGGAGTACGAGTCCTAGCGCTCGAGGATTGGACGCAACCCTCAGCGGCTGCAGTCGCTCGTAGAGCTGGTGGGTTAGCCGTCGCCAACCGGCAAGATTCTGCTTGGTGCCGCTCGCGATCAACGACACATGACGCATCACTTTCGAGATGCAACTGCACGCCCAACGTCGGAAGCGAGAGGCTTTCGCCGGCCCAGCGCGCTTGTGGGTCGATCGCCCGAGCAGCTTCGGCCAAGATGGGGCGAAGCTCTTCTTCGCTAATGTTGTAAACAACCAGCCGAGGTCGGACCAACAAAACGGTCAACCAAATCGAGAGCCAGTAGAAGACCAACAAAAACGCCCAAACGTAACTACCGTACTCGGCCGAGGCCGCTTCGGGACGGAACAATTCGATCGGGCCCACCAAGACGAACCCCGAAAGGGCCGCTCCCAGCGCAGCCAAATCAGCTCCGCCGGTAGTTAGAAACGGGCGACGCCGCGCATTGATCAAACCGAGCAAAAAGCAATACGAAGCCAAGGGGACAAAAGCGATGGCCAAGCGTAACGGGTCGGGAAGCATAGATGTTTGATGTGGGATGTGTGAATGTTGATGTGAGAAGTCAAATTGTAACATCAACAATCAAACATCCCACATCAAACATCCCCCTCACGGTTTCGTCTTCAGCCATTCCTGGATCACGAGGCCGACTTTTCCGAGTGAATCGGCTGAGCATCGGCCTGGGGCGTCGGCCATGGTATGCCAAAAGCGGTTGCTTCGGTCGGGATATTCAAAGTCGATCACGTCGATCACCGGGATCTTGGCGATATTATGCAGCGGCAAATGATCGTCGCGAATGGCACCGGCATATCCGATGCGAGGAATGAACTCTTTCACCCCAAGCCGCTTCGCCGTACCCCAAATTTCTTTGACCAAGGGGCGCGTATCGCTCCAAGTCGCGCTGTGCCGCTCTTGATAGATGCTGAGCTTCGCATCGCCAACCATGTCGAGCAACACGCCCGCCTTGTAGCGATGTGCAGGAGGGTGATCGCGATATTGGCGAGCAAACCACTCGCTCCCGAGAAAATATTGGTCTTGCCGCTCATCAAAAATAAACTCTTCGGCATCGAAAAACACAAAATCAAGACCATAGCGTTCGGGCAAGTCTCGCACATGATGGGCTAGCTCCATAAGCACTGCCACGCCGCTCGCACCGTCGTTGGCACCAAGAAACACGCCCCGCTTGGCCCGCCGCGGGTCGAGCTCGCGATCGGGCCGCGGCCGCGTGTCGTAGTGGGCGCAAAGCATAATTCGCTCGGTACTCTTGGGATGCCATTGAACCACGAGATTGGCCATCGGCACCGGCCGGCCCGTCAGCGGGTGCTTGCGAATTTGGAATTTCTGAAAATGGACCTGTCCCCCTAAATCAGAAAAATGTTTTTCCAACAATTGTTGCTGCTGCAACATTCCAGGAGACCCGCTCATGCGGTTTCCGAACGAACAGAGCTGCTTGAGATACCCATACGATCGCTGCCCGTCGAAGGCCGTCGCAAGCGATGGAGAGAGGGCCATGGCAAGCAGGATGCATGTCGTGGCCGTTCGCGTAGCAAAAGTATTCATGCCGCCATTGTACGAGCTGACTCTCCACGGGGCGAGTCGAGATTCTCCCTCAAGCAGCCGCTCGGAGAAGCAGCCGCCGAGCAACGATTTCTGCACAGCGGCGCGCTTCGTCGAGTTGGGCGGGCGGGGGGGCGAGTTGGCTGCCAGGTTTCCAAGGGGCAAATCGAGTTGCCCAACCGTTTTCAATCAGCAAGTCGATACCTGCCGCGACACGCCCTCGGCGTTTGCTGGGGACCTCGAGCACGCCGACCGCGGCACCGCTGGTCAGTGCTTCGTAAACCATCGAGACACTGTCTTCGCTGACCCAAACCTGCGCAGCGCCGGCCAATTGCCGGGGAACCCAGTCGGGAGTTGTTTCTTGGTGCGGAGTGACTTCCAAGTTTTCAAGTCTTTCCTGCAACACACGCTTCAAGAAAGAGGAAGGCGTGCGCCGCGAGTCGGTGAGTCTCCACTGAATCGAACGAGTCGAGGCGACGATCGTTACGATCTGTTCGAGCATCCGCTCGTCCGACCAATCGTGAGCTCCTGAAGGGCCGCCGATAAGCAGTAAGCCAGCGCGCGGATCGTGTTGCTGGGTCGGCCGAACGACGTTGAGTACGCCGCGCGTGGCGATAACTTTTTCAGAAGCAACCGCCCGATCGTGTTCCGGAATCAAGCACAGATCAAACAGGGCAGGGGGGAGCGACGGTTTCATCAGCACAACCGCCTGGCCACCACAGGCACGCCGCGCTGCCAAGACCGCCAGATGCGTGGAATGCCCCGCGCCGAGGATCAGATCAGGGGCGGGCAGACCGTTGCCGAGTGGAAATTTCTTTGACCACAGTGCTGCTAAGCAGCTTCGGCGCGAAGGAGCACGAAGCGTGTGAACTTCCAGCGGCAATAACTCGGCCAATGCGCTGGCGAGACCGCGCAGCTGATTTTGATGGCCCGGCTTGTCGTCCTGAATCTGCCAGAGGATCGTCTTGGGAAGTGCCATGATTGCTAAGCAACAAGTCGAGCGGGCATGTCTAAATGGGCTGCGATCAGCGCGTCGGCGATTTCCCTGGGACTGGCGTCGCCGCGCACGGCGCGTCGCTCGGCCCGGTATTGTGTTTGTTTACTAAGAAAACGTGCGTAGGGGACGACCGAAGCGTAGTGCCTGAACGTCGTGTGGCGTCTGAGGATTTCTGATACACGTTGATAGTTGCCCTGCAAGGCATCGTCTTCGCTTCGAGAAACGCCAAGAGCTTGCTTTTGGAAAGTGATATGGATGTGGTCTTCGCCCGTCACGAGCTTTGAAGCGTGTACCGCCAAACCGGCTTTCGCTCCCAGGCGTTCCAGATTGACCGGGTTAAAATTGTAAAAATGCCCGACGTGAAATCGATTGTGCGGAGCGTGATAAGTGGCTTCGATGTTGGGAACTTCCACGACCAAGTAGCCGTCGGACTTCAACCACTTGCCCAACTGGCCGAGCGTCACGCAAGGATCTTCGACATGCTCCAGCACATGATTGAGCGTGATCAGATCAAAACTTTCCTCAGGAATGTCGACGTCCTGAAAAAAAGCGTTGGTGGTGGGTACATCAAAGGTCTCGCCAGCGTATTCCGCAAAACCTTGATTCGGCTCGATACCTTGGGCCTCGATGCCTTGTTGTCGCGCGACATAGGGAAAAAAACCTGCCCCGCTGCCGACGTCGAGCAACTTCATTCCCGGTTGCACGAGCTCAGCAATCGCCTGATAACGTGCCATGGCACGGAGCGTTTCGCGATAGACGTGTTTCCGCTTGGGCACGTACGTCGATTTGTATTGCAGGCGGTACTGTTCGGCGTAGAACTTCCGGTTCTGCTCGTTGCTGGGTCGCGGGTCGGTCCATACGAGGCCACAAGCCGTGCAAATAACCGTATGCAAGGTATTCCCCTCGCGATCCCTGTTGCTGATTTCTTCGCAAGAAGTTGGACCACACAAGTTGCATGGAATGGCAGGAGTCATATCGCGGTCTTCCTCGTGGGGTTTGGAAAAAAGCTAGCTCGGAGAGATTATGGACATTCCCGCACGGTGTCAACCTGAGCAAGCGGGTACGGTGCATTCGAATCCCTCTTTACCTTTGATGAGGGGCTTTGCTATAAGGCCACCCCCTGTCGCCTCGCTCACACTTGCCTTTTCTTCTAATGAATGATTCCGATTTACTGCTGAAGACCGAGGTCATCCGCCTTGAGGGAAAAGAGCCCTTCGGGATCGGGGGCCGCCGCTTGTGCTTCACCCACCCAAGCGATGCTAGCAAGTGCGTCAAAGTGTTGCGCACCGATGATCGTCGCACCATACGGGGGGCCAAGAGCCAAGCCACCCAGTTTCGTCCGGAATACGACAACAACGCCCACGAGAAGGCCGTGCTCGAGGGACTTTATCGCCGACTCGGCGACCGCATGAGCGAACATTTCCCGCGTTGTTATGGAATGTTTCCCACGGATCGCAATCCGGGTCTCGTGCTTGACCTCGTTCGAGACCACGATGGCCAAATCTCCCAAAGCATACGCGAATTGGTCTCGACCGGGACGCCTCTGGAATCCTTGAAATCCGCGTTCGAAGAATTTGGTCGGTTTCTGTTGAAACACCAAATCCTCACACGGACCATAATCTCATTGCAAGCCGCCAGAACCGTGGCGACTGGAAAATCTATTTGGTAGACGGATTTGGCGATCCCGCGTGGATTCCCCTGGGCCGCTGGATTGCCCCACTCCGTTTATCTCGCGTGCGCAAGTGCGTCGCCTCGGCATGGCCTCGCATAGAAAAATTTGCCCGCGAAGGGGGCGTCTCCCAAGACGTCGTACAGAACAGTAGCTGGGGCTGGCGCATCGGGGCGTCAAGTGAGAATGTGTTTTGAGGGGGTGCTTTAGCAACTCATTAAAGAAAAACTATGGACAGAACATTCGGCGAATACCGTCTCGCGTGGTGGGCTCGGACCTTGGTGTCGCTCTGCCAAATGATGCCCGGCAACGGCTTCGGCAAGAAGATCGCCTTCTTGGCCCGCAAGCCGGTTCTCAAACTCAACGCCGATCCGATGGACGTTTGCGTCAAGGGGCTACGGCTGCGTCTTTACCCTAGCGCCAATCTCTCCGACAAGCGTCTGCTAAGCACGCCGTTTCTTCTTGATGGCGTTGAGCGGCAACATCTGGCCGAGCTACTTCCGCCCGAGGCTCATGTCGTGGATGTCGGGGCCAATGTGGGCGGGTATTCGATTCTCCTGTTGCAGCAGCGGCCCGACCTGCATGTGCTGGCCATCGAAGCCGACCCCCGGCTCGCGGCGCGGCTTTCAGACAACCTCAAATTGAACGATCTGCAAAATCGCTGCACGGTCCGTCAGTTGGCAGTAACCGACAAGCAGGAAACCGTTTGCCTCTATCGAAACCATGAGAATCAAGGCAAAAATTCGCTTCAAACCGACGGCCCCGAGGGGTCAACGTCTGACAGCATTGACGTGCCTGGGCAACCCTTGCTTGAGATTCTAAATTCTGCACAGATCGACCGCCCTGATCTTGTGAAAATGGATATCGAAGGCTACGAACTGCCCGTGCTGCAAACCTTTCTGGAGACAGCCCCCAGCAATCGTTGGCCCAGGTATTTGCAAATTGAACAATATCGTAACGAGGAGCTCAACGCCGCGGTGAAACTCTGCCTCGAGCGCGGGTATCAAATCCTGTTGCGCACTCGGATGAACGTGGTCCTCGAGTATTCGACGTGAAAGTCTTTGTGGCCAACATTTTACGTAACCGTTCACGGATATTCCTGCGGTGAATCCTTAAAAGGCCTCTCGCAAAGGCGCGAAGGCGCAAATCAAAAAATTTCTATTTCCAATTCTTTCCCCTCTGCATCGCTGCGTAATTTCCTTTACTTTCTTTGCGCCTTCGCGCCTTTGCGAGAGACTCTTTCTCCTTTCCGGTGAACGGTTACTATTTTGCTTAACCCGCTCTTCGCCCTGATGGCTACCTCGTTGGTATTCCTAGCGCTGTTTGCGCTATGGCGAAGCCGAAGGTATGCGTGGTGGGTGCCGTCGGTAAGCGACTCGCATCCGCGGATTCTGATGTACCATATGATTTGCGTCCCTCTGCGCAGTCATAAATACCGTGGTCTTCGCGTAGCGCCGGCCATGTTCGAGCGGCAACTCGCCTGGATGTCGGCCGAGGGGTGGAACTTTGTGACGATGTCGCAGCTGAGAGAGCAGTACGAATCGCTACCACCAAAAACCGTGGCGATCACCTTCGACGATGGTTTTTTGGACAACTACACCGAGGCGCTGCCGCTGCTCAAGCGATATCAGGCCAAGGCCACTCTGTATTTGCTAATCGACCGACACGACAACGAATGGCAAACTCGCCGCAAAGCGCATCACAATTCAGGCGAGATTCTCCGCGAGCAAAAACTTTCTGACGACCACGTGCGCGAGATGCTCGATTCGGGCGTCTTTGAATTGGGTGGGCACACGATCCGCCATATCAACCTCGCGGCAGAAGACCTTGCGACCAAGACGCATGAAGTGGTCGAAGGAAGACACCAATTGCAGGAGCAGTTTGGCGTGCCGGTCGACAGTTTTGCCTATCCGTTTGGCATCTATGGCGACGACGATGTACAGCTCGTGCGGCAGGCAGGCTTTACGTCGGCCGTAACGGTCGAGGAGGGAATCGATACAGACCCCGATTTCATGCGACTGAAGCGAATCAAAGTCTCCGGCAAAGACCGCTTTCTGAGCTTCAAAACCCGTATGCGAATAGGAAAACGAGGTTACTGAGATGGTAACCGTTCCCAGGGCAAGAAAGAAGAATAACCCCAGAGACACGGAGAACACAGAGAAAACAATAGAGGGGGAATTTTCAAAACCCAATCTCTGCGTCCTCCGTGTCTCTGGGGTTCAATTTCTTTGCCCTGGACGGTTATCTGTGATGCTACCATTCGATCATGCAGACCCAATCCGCCCTGTTGCCCCCTTTTAACATTCTCCTCTTGACGGCAAATTGAGAAATCACCACACTCCGCGCCGTATGCCGTAACCGAATAGGAGCAGCAGGAGAAAAATGAGCTGGTTGAAAAAGTGAAGCGAGCCGTGCGCCCGTCGTTCTATCGACTCGTGCATCGCAGCAAAGCCGTCTACGAGTGCCCGATCTGCGACTATCGGGGGCCGTTCAAGGACAAACGAGTTACCAATCGTCCGGCGACGGTGCGATGCGACTCGAAATGCCCCGGCTGTACCGGAACCGAGCGACATCGCATGTTGTCTCTGATGATCGAAGAGATGTTTGCAAGCTGGAACCCTTCGACGAAGCGCATCCTGCATTTCGCACCGGAACCGTGCCTCCAACCTCGGCTCCAAAAACTCTTCGCCAGTTACTCCACCGCCGATCTGTTTATGCCGGGTGTCGACTTCAAGGAAGACATCCAAAAGATGAGCTTCGCCGATGCAAGTTTCGACTGCGTGATCATTTCGCATGTGATGACCAGCGTGCCCGACATGGAAGCTTCGGTTGGAGAGCTGCGCCGAATCCTCGCGCCTGGCGGGATCGCCATCATCGCCGAGGCATTTGCTTGTGAAGCGACCCACGAATACGGAGAGCAGCGAGGCGATTTCTGGCGAGAGGTCGGCCTGAACGCATTCGAACTATTTGGCAAACACTTCTCACAAGTCGAGCCGTTCCTCTCAGATCGTTACGACCAGAAGTTTCAATTGAACAACCGGATCCAGGTAAATGGCCGACCTGACGACGACTACCCCAAGCGACTACGAGTCGACAACGTGGGCTACAAAACAATAGCAGCCGTCTGTCATGTTTGATCGTCACTTGCATTTTAGGATTTGATCGATGCAGAAGTGGAAACAAATCGCCTACCGCACAACCCTGGGCCCCTTGCCAAAGCGACGCGAGCGGGGTCTCAAACGACTTTACGATGCGCTGGCCGAGACGCCGTTTCATGGCAAGTACTGGATCAACGGCGGCCTGCTGCTCGGATGTATTCGAAACGGCGGACCGATGGCCCACGACGACGATGCCGACTTCTCGTTCTGGGAAAAAGATCGCGAGTTACTTCTCGACGCAATCGGGGCCCTCGAATCGAAGGGCTTTCGGCGTCGCAAGAAACGCCCCAACAACGATGGATCGATCACCACGTTTTCGTTTCGATACTGGGGAGTCGACTACGACTTTTCGCAAATGTTTCTCGTCAACAACAAGATGCAATGGATCGGGCGAGCGGGCGAACCGGGCTTGGAGCTGCTCAACGAAGTCCCCAATCATGGTCTCAACGAGCTCAAACTCTACGACCGCCGGTGGTTAAAGCCGGATGACCATGAAACCTATCTCGAGTCGCTGTACGGCGACTGGCGAACGCCGAACCCAGGCTATTGCCCTTGGGAAGACAGCAAGGCAGTGATTAAAACGTACCCTCAAGTAAAACACAAAAAAACCAGATAAGGGTTAAAAAAATGAAACGTGTATTCGTCCCTGGAGTCTTCGATGTTTTTCACGTCGGACACTTAAACTATCTGAAATCCGCTGCCGAAGCAGGCGATCATCTCATTGTCGGCGTGCAAGACGACCGGTTTGTGCTCAAGTGCAAGGGGATCAATCCCATTATCCCCTTGGCAGATCGCATCGCGGTCCTCGAAGCACTTCAGTGTGTGGATGAGGTGGTCAGCTACACCAACGTCTTCCAGGGTCCGCTGCTCGAAGGGCTGGAAATCGACGTGTTTGCGGCCGGAGAAGAGTACGGTCAAAACGAAGAATATCCCGACCAAAAAAGAACCCTCGAGTACTGCCAAGCGAATGACGTGGAAGTTTTTCAAATTCCACGAACCAATCACGTTTCGTCCACCAATGTTCGCGGACACCTAAAACAGTTTTGGAATGCGCGTGCCCGTCTGCAAGATGAATTGACCGGCGGAGTGACCGTCTTAGGAAGTTTTCAGGGCGACCAAAAGAAGGTTGGCAAAGAAACGCAAATCGAAGTCGAGACGATCCTCCAGGCAACCGGCGATCCCCCACGGGCAAAAGCCTGCTCGACCTGGGCTGTGGCGACGGTCGCCAATTGGATCAGCTCGGTTCGCGTTTCCGACGAATCGTCGGGGTCGATTTTGCTACAAGTTTGCTGGAAATCGCAAAGCAACGCCTCAAGACGTCCGAAAATTCGGTCGAACTGGTGGAAGCCGATGTGTCGGAATACATGACCGAGGAAAATTTCGACGTGCTGCTCTTGTCAGGCATCATCCCATGCCTGGACGATTCACAGATGGAGAAAATGGTCGCAAACCTTGACACCATGGCGAAGCCAAACAGCAAATTGCTCGTGCGTTCGTCCATCGGGCTCCAAGAGCGGATCGATGTCGTCAGTCAGTTCTCGCAAGATCTGAAAGAACGCTACACCGCCTACTATCGCACCACCGAAGAGATTCAAGAATCCTTCTGCAAGCTGGACCAGCGTCAAGGACAATTTGCTCTACCAGCATCGAGAAGACACCGCCGTGTGGTGGTTTGAATTCGAACGCGCTGCGTAGCCGTAGCTACGCTCGGTTCTCCGCCACCATCGTTTCGTAGAGATCAATCTCTTGATCGATCATGGCGTCTAAGTCGAATGCGCTCGTTTCCGCCGGCGGAGCCAACTCGCCTCGATAAATCGATTCCAAGACCGTAGCCATCGCGGCGACATCTTCGAGCGACACGCGGCCTTCAGGATAAACCTGCTCGAGCACTTCGCCTACGCCGCCATGATCGTACCCCACGGTCGGTCGCCCCAATCGCACGGCCTCAAGCACCGTCCGGCCAAAGCTTTCGGGGGGTTGGCTCGTAGCAGAAATCACGGCGCCCGACACACTCATCACATCGCGGATATCACTGCGATGCCCCGCAAAAGTGATGTCGCCAGTGAGTTCAAGTCGCTTGACTTCTTCGTGCAAACTTTCCAAATACGCCGGGCGACCACGCTTGGCACCGCCTACGATCAGCCCATGGGCGGGAATGCCTCGCCCTTTCAATTGCAAAATAACTTGGAGTAAATCGAAATGGCCCTTCAGACGGGTTAGCCGCCCCGGCAAGAGGACCGTAAACCGATCCGTCAGTTGCGGGAACTCCGCGCGCCAAGCGGCTTGCCACGCGTCGCTCGGCTGATAGCCGTAAGGAAACTGCTCGGCAGCCACCCCACGGTGGATGACCGTCACCTTGTCAGGGTCGGTCTGAGGGTAGTTTTTCAGCACGTAGTCGCGACAACAGTGCGAAACGGCGATCACTCGCTCGCCAAAAGTCATCACGCGGCTATAAAAATTGACCGAGTTCAAACCGTGAACCGTGGTAACCAGTCGAGGTCGCGTGGCGGCAGGCAACCCGCGCCAAGCTAAAAAAGTCACCCAAGCGGGCATCCGCGATCGCGCATGCACCAGATCGACACCGTGATCCAGCATCAGCTTACGAAGCTTACGAGTTTTCAGCAAAGTGCCCGGCCAACGACGGCTCAGATCGAGCGTCAAATGCTCGCCCCCCTGCCGTTGCAATTCCTCGACCAAACGGCCGCCTGCCGAGACGACCAAGCTACGGTGCCCCCGAGCGACCAGCCCTTCGTTGATTTCCAACGTCCCCCGTTCAACGCCCCCGCCCTCGAGCGCAGGCAGAATTTGCATGACGGTCAGGGTGCGTTGGGGGGATGAAGAATCAGGCACTCGGTCTGGTCTCTCGCGAAAAAAAGAGCTTCACAAAATTTAGTGGGTAAGTCGTAACGAGCGGGTAGTTTTTTGTCCCGGAGGGATGCTTGATAATAGCCCAGCAGTTTACTGCTGGGTTATCGATACCAAGCATACCTAGTCCCGTAGGGACGGCCGATATTCCAAAGCCAAGAAAGAGCCAGAAGCCATGAAATCGATTTTCAGCTTCAGCCGTCCCTACGGGACTCCCCAATTCATTTCTCATTTTGTCCCAGCGATAAATCGCTGGGCTATTATCATGTGTCCCTACGGGACAAAATGCTCAAAATCGCACTCTCAATCAACCATAAAAAACAAGGGTGGCCCTCTACAGATCGTAGTACATGCAAAACTCATAAGGATGCGGCCGCAACGCCAACGCGTCGACTTCGTTCTCTTTTTTGTACGATATCCAAGTGTTGATCACGTCCTGCGTAAACACGTCGCCGCGGAGCAGGAATTCGTGGTCGCGGGCCAGCGCATCGAGCGCTCGGCCAAGCGAACTTGGCGT
>JAADIN010000146.1 GCA_013151315.1 Planctomycetota bacterium
TCAATGCTGCGCAGCGGGCGGGCTGCGATTGCGTCCAGGTATTTACGAAAAACAACAACCAGTGGCGGGCCAAGCCAATCTCCGCCGACGACGTCGAGCGCTTTCGCACAGCCCTCGACGAGCACGGTATCACCCATCCGATCTCGCACGATTCGTATCTTATCAACATGGCCAGTCCTAAGGACGAGCTGTGGGGAAAATCGGTCGATGCGCTGGTGATCGAGCTCCAGCGGGCCGAGCTGCTGGGAATTCCCTACGTAGTCGCTCATCCGGGCGCATTTACTAGCAGCACCGAAGCTCAGGGGTTGGAGCGAATTATCAGTGCGCTCGACGAGGTACACAGCCAAACCCTAGGCTGCACGACTTGCTGTCTGCTCGAAACTACCGCAGGGCAGGGCTCGAATCTCGGCTGGAAGTTTGAACATCTCGCAACGATTCTTGACGGCGTGGACGATCCCGATCGGTTGGGCGTCTGTTTTGATACGTGTCATGTTTTTGCCGCGGGCTACGCGATGGATACCGAGAAGAATTATCAGGCGACCATGCGAAGTTTGGACAAAACGGTCGGAGTGAAGACAGTAAAGGCATTTCACTTGAACGACAGCCTTCGGCCTTTCGGTTCGCGTAAGGATCGCCACGCGGGCATCGGCCTTGGCGAGATGGGGCTCGAGCCGTTTCGCTTTTTGCTGAATGATCGTCGTTTTCGCAAGGTGCCCATGTATTTGGAGACGTCCAAGGAGGGAGAAAACGGCGAAAATATGGATGTCGTGAATTTGAAAACCTTGCGCGGGTTGATCGAAACGTAACTGTTCACAGGAAAGAAATTGAACCACAGAGACACGGAGAACACCGAGAAAAAAGCCACAGATGGACACAGATAAACACAGATTTTTTGGAGCGATTCGAGATTTCCCGTCAATTATTTCAACCACGGAATTCACTCCCCCCCCTTTCTTTATCTGTGTTAATCCGTGTTCATCTGTGGCTAATTGACTGCTTTCGGCCGAAGTCTTACTCGAATTGAAATAGCTAAGACAGTTTTCTCTGTGTTCTCCGTGTCTCTGCGGTGATTCTTGTTTTTTGCCCTGGGAACGGTTGCATAGAAACTTAAAACCTATCCAATCCGTCAAACCAACGGGCGATGCTGTTGCGAGTGGCTGCGTCGAGCAGTTCCGCAGGGTCGCTTGCGAGCTTACGTTGCAGCCAACTCGCCGAGTAGCCTGCCTCGCGCAATGTTTGCAAATCTTTACGCAGCAGCGGGGCAAAAGTCGAGTTACGAGACTCCACGGCAAGCGTAGCAAGCCCCGCCCCGGGGCGATTCTCCGGAATGCGCAGCGTGCGGGGCAGGGGAGCATCCACTCCAATCACCCCACAAAAAGTGTTGCGGCGACGTAGGGCAAGCGCATAAGCTGCCTGACCTGCCTTTCCTTGGCCGCCGATCGCAATGCGCCGGGGATCGATCTTCCAACGTGTTTTTGCGGTACGCGTTAAACGCCAAAGATATTCCAAATCGGCAGAGGCCCAGCCTGCTTCGTCTGCCGGGCGAGCGATAAGCAACGCAAAATGGTCGCGGCGGCAGCTCGCCTGCCAGACGGTCGCCAGCGATTCATCCTGCTTGTGATTGCCATCAGTGGCGAGCCAAATCAGCAAGCCCGGCTCTTGGTCTTCGGTACGGGTCGGCAAATAAAACCGGGCTTCCTGCGAGAAATCGGGAAGTTTTAATGTTTGAAGTTCTTCTTCTGCCGCATCGCGAGATTCCTGCTCCTCGTTATTGCGCGGGGGGTTATCGCGCTGGGGCAACTCGTCGCGAGCGAGAATACCCTCGGGCAGCGTACCGAGCTCCGCAGTCAAAGTGAGCTCTTCGTCTCCCCGTTTTACGATCAGCTCGACGGAATCTTTAGGGTGCAAGCGGCCCATGGCTTCAAGCCCTTCGGCAGCCTGGGCGACTTGGGTAGTGCCGATACGCATGAGAAGATCGCCCCTTTCGACCCCTGCCACTTGGGCAGGACTGTCGGGCCAAACTCCGCCAACCAAAATGCCCTCAGGCGAGCCGTTGATTCGCGAAGGCAAAATGCCCAAGAAGGCGTGTCGGTAGGGTGCTAACTCTCCAGCAAGAGTTACCTCGGTTTCAATTTTTTCGTCGCCACGCAAAATGGTGACGTTGAGAACTTCGCCTGCATAGCGCGGCGTAACCTGGAATCGAAGCTGCGTTTGAGTTTCTACAGCGTGCCCTTCGATGGCAACGATCAGGTCGCCTGCTTTCCAACCGGCCGTCGCGGCAGGCGAATTGGGCCAGACGGTAGTGATCTTCGGCGGCCCTGTGCGAGCCTCGCCTTTCGCAAGCCCCACGCCCAGCTTGCCGGGCAAGAGGTCTTTACCCTCCTTCCATTGCGGGAAAATGCTGAGTACATGCTCGAGCGGAACCGCGAAACCGATGCCCGAATCATAGAACTCTGCTCCAGCAACTTCGCTATCCGAGGCGGGACCTGCTGCTTGCGGAGCCATCGGAATCAGTACGCCAAGTACCCGACCGTGGATATCGAGAAGCGGCCCACCATAGTTGGCGGCCGAAATGCTGGCGTCGGTTTGCAGCACCCGGCCATGCATTCGGTTCAGCGCGCTGAGGATCCCGACTGAAACATCGGTCTGATCGGAGCGAAACGTGCGGCCGAGGGCAATCGCCCATTGGCCGACGCGCATTTCCCTCTCGGGAGTCGCTTCGGCCACGGGCAGCGGCGAATCGGTTTCGACTTTCAGCAAGACGAGCATGCGGCTTTTGTCGCGCGCAACGATTTTTGCCGGCAATTGTTGGCCCGAGGCGAGCCGCACCAAAATCGACGTCGGTTGCCCCGCAAAATTAAAAGCGCTGGAGACAAGATAGCCATCTTCGGAGACGATCAATCCGGTGGTCGGGCCACGAGCCAGCAGCGTTTTGCCGACACGGTCGAGCCCTCCGACGAGTCGAATTTGGACCACCGAGTCGGAGACCGAATCAACGGCAGCTCGCCACGCCTGCTGCTCAAGCAAGTCGACATCGTCGGCATGAGCTGGCATCATGCCGAGAGCCGATATTAGGAAGATCGTTGTGGAAATTTTCATGGTATGAATGACTTTTTTTGTAATGCTTTCGCCACGGATGAAACACGGACTGAACACGGATAAATTAAAAACAGGACGCAAAATCATTTCCTCCAAATCTGTGTTTCATCTGTGTTCAATCCGTGGCTCGATCTTTCCAACCTTTGTCATTCTACCGAAGAATCGACCACGAGCTGGAATTCAAGTAGCGTCCCATCGCGCAACACCGCGAGGGTCAATTCTTCTTCTCGCCCGTGAAAAGCAAGTCGCTCGAAAAACTCTTGACGCGACCCGATCGGCTCTTGGTCGATAAAGACAATCAAATCGTCGGCTCGCATTCCGGCCTGGTCGGCTGCTGAACCGCGACGGATCGTATCGATATAGGGAGGCGTGCGAGGCAAGACGTTCGGCACGAGTCGCAAGCCAAGCAATTCGGCCGAGAGAGGTTGCTCGGGCTCGAGTTGCCGTGAATCGACGCGGGCTGCCATGCGACCGGCAATCATCTCCTCAACGGGGTCGGCAAGGGCCTCCACGGGCAAGGCATAGTTGAGCCAGGTTCCGGTCACCTCGCTACGAAGCTCTTTTCCTAACATGCCAAGCAAACGGCCCTGCCAATCAACCAACGCTCCGCCTGCCGCACCAGGGTTGTTCGCATAGGCGTCGAGAACATAAACCTGCCCGCGGAAATTGGCTTGAAAGGCTCCGCGACGGGCAGCCAAAGGTGCAACGGCCGTGACCACGCCTTGCAGCACGCTCACCGCTTCGTCGCCCGTGGCGATTCCGTAGAGATTGCTCAACGCAAGAATTCGCTCGCCCGCTTCTATTTCAATGGTTTCGCGCAAATCAAAACAGGGAAACGTTTCGTCTTCGAGTTGCAAACGCAGCACGGCGATATCTCGCACGGGATCGCTGCGGAGCAACTCGAGTGGCAGCTTGCGTCCATCGTCCAAAATTGCCACGAGGTCGTCCGTATCAAGCACATAGCTCAGCATGGTGAGCACATGGCCTTGGGGCGAAATGAGTATGCCGGATTGGTAGGCTTCCATTTCTCGTAACCCGCCGGCTCCATAAATTTTCACGACCTTCGCTTGAGCGTCGCGTATCGCAGGGCGAGTTGGCGTGCGAGGAAAAACTCTCGGCCGAGGCTGCGGAGCACGTTTTAAGGGGACCGAACGAAAAAGGTGTTCGGCACCGGTTATTTCGTCGATCTGAAAATCGGCGTAGAGACTGCCCGCGTGAAAGACTTGCCAGCGCTTTGCCAGCGTTTCTCCCTCCATCTCAACAAAGTCAGAGAAACGCAGCACGCACGGATCATGATTTTCATCAGGAAAAACTTCAATGCCGACGAGATCGCCTGTTCCAGGCGTGAACAGAAACCGCGTTTCGATGCCAGCATAGATTCCTACCAAACAATCCAACAGTTGCCCGTTGGGCTCGCTAGGCAATTGCCCAAGATATTGGACCTCGCCAAACTGACGCATACCTTTTTCGAGAAAGCGCTGCCAGAGATGTAGTGTGAGCAGCAGGCCACCCGAACCGGGCGGGCTGAGCTGCGTTTCGAGGTCTTGAGAAAAATCGGCAGCTGTAAAACCGGTTGGCATCCGGCATGTCGACTTTTTCTTGGAGGTTTCGAGGACTAAGGATTCGCCATTGGCCAGCTCGGCAGTGATCTTCCAGTCGTAACCTGCGCCGGCGTAGTCGCCCCGATATTGGCTCCACAATTGCTGCTGCCGCTGATGGTTGTACCAGTAGTTGGCAAAGCCGCGTCGGGCCTCGTAACGCTCCGCGACCACCTCCGGTATTTTGGGATTTTTCTTGAGCAAGTCGGCCATCTTCGGCTTCTTCTGAGGCTCCTCCTCTGGGGAATCCTTGGGCTTTTCGTTGTGCGGCTTCGAGGGCTTTTTCGCTTCCTGCTGCACGAGATCAAACAGTTGTGAGGGATCGTGAAGGCCCCGCAAGCGGACTTCGACATCAAACGTCTCACCCTCGCGACGGTAAGTGAGTGGCACCGTCCATCCGCGAGGATAGACTCCCAGCACGTTTTTTAACGCATTGGCCGAGGTGATCTCGCGGCCGGCGAAGCGGACGATTTCGTCGCCATAGCGTAATCCTCGGCGGTAGGCGTCGGAGGAATCGAGAATGTCGTCGACAACGACTCGCGAGTCTTCTTCCGTGGCGACCGTCGCCCCGAGGGTGGCATGATCGACAATCCGCCCACTCTTGAGATGTCCCAAAAAGCGTTTGATTTGGTTGATCGAAATCGCATAGCCGACGCCTACGTTGACCCGCCCCCGTTTCTCGAACGATCCTCGACCGTTAATGCCCACCAGTTTTCCTTCGGCATCGAACAAGGGGCCGCCCGAATTGCCCGGATTGATGGCGGCGTCGGTTTGAATGCAGTCGGTGTACTCCAGCAGCGTGCCGGCCGGATATTGGTAGCGGCGGACGCCGGAGACGATGCCGTAGCTGACCGAGGGATGGAAATCGTCGGCCAACAAAAATGGATTGCCGATCGCAAAAACCCAATCGCCAACTTTGACTCGATCGCTATTCCCCATGGCGGCGACCGGAAAATCATTGCGCCCTAGCAGTTGAATGAGCGCAACATCGCCCACCGGGTCGATGCCGACAATAACCGCATCGTAGATTTTTCCGTCCGACATTCCGCACTTCATGGCCGCGCCACAAGGCGCGGTAACGTGAAAATTGGTGAGCGCGAATCCGTCGGGCGAGATCACCACCCCCGACCCGCCCCCTTGGCCACTGCCATCGAAAACAGCCACGGTCGACGCCGAAGCAATCTCAACCGCACGAACACGCTGCTGCTGAGCCGCTAATACCGCGGGGTCCGGCACCACCTGAGCTACGGCGGTGGAGAACCCCAACAGAATGAAAAAGAGGGCAAAGAGGGACACTGCGCTGCCGAGTCGTAACCCAAAGAGGAATAGCCACGGATTGAACACGGATGAAACACGGATGAAAAGAAATTGGGTGATCATGTTTTTATTGATCCGTGTTTAATCTGTGTTTCATCCGTGGCTATTGAAAGTCTTTGCACCAAACAAAGAAATAGACCGTTCGTCACAGTGAAGCAGTGGATGGATTTACGTTTCAAATTTTTCGTATTGTTTGCGGCCATTCAATCGCAAGCAGCTACCGAATGGTTTCATTTCGTCACCCGAGCTTCGACCAAGTGGAGACGGTCGCCGAAATCGAGATTCGATCCATAATCGATAAGCAACCGAAGCTGCCGAGTCCCGTTGAGCTCAAATTCAATTTCGACCGGCGGGGCGGTCCCCTCGATCTCCCCCTGCCAAAGTATTTGATCGCCGGAAGAGAATTTTAAGTGGATGTTTCCTTGGTCGGCCGTGGCGGGATCGATGCCCGCGATGGCAACAAAGCGTTGCATTTGCGGCGGGAGTCGGTACTCCATAACGGTGCGGCTGCGAAGGGCAAGTCCCTTGCGGTACATCTGGACTGTGTTTTCAGGCCCGGGCCAGCGAAGTGTCAGTGTCGAGCCAGAGAACGATTGGTCTCTTCGAGGGGTGCCATACTTGCCAATCAATTTGGCAGATTTAGGAAATTCAATTCGAGGGGTCCACTGTTGCCGGACCGGCTGCAAATCGCTCAGGTAGGTAATTTTACCTAGCGAATAATCCGCTTCTCGCAAAGATGCAAGCGGAAGGCGAAGTTTTAATCCGCCAATCGTGCTGAGGATTATGGTTTCTCGTTCCAACGAAAACGACGCCAGAGGAAGCTGGGCTCCGCCGTGGGTTTTCAACCAACAAACGGCTACCGGGTGCTGCGGATGGCGGGCGTGAAAATAAGCCATCGCGGCGACTTTCGATCGCTTGACCGGAATCGCTTCTCCCTCGAACCTAAATGCGACCTGCTCGCTGGATACGTCGCCTAGCAGGCCGGTCAGGTAGTCGAGCGTCGTTCGTTTTTTCTTATGCACGATCAGTACGTCGCCGCCCAACTGTTTTTCTGCCAACTCGCTCCAGAGCTGGGCGACCCGTTCCTCGAACGGAGCAAACTGCAACAAGCGAATTTTGTCGGTGGCGATCGTCAGCGGCCCATCGGCGAGCGGCGTCGTGGCCGTCGCCTGATGGGCAGCGACCACGATGCTTGTCAGCGGGAGAATCGTGCCATCGACCAATTCCAAACGTGCCGTGACGGTTTCGGAAGATCCCCCAGGCGAAGGCTGCTGCTGACGAACGGCGAGTAGTTGCTCGGCTGCGATCTCGATGGGCTTTCCTTCGGCAAGGAGGGTCAGCTCCCGGGCATTCCAAGCGGCGAGCTCCCCCGTCACTTCCGTGCCATCGAGAGTCGTCACGTGAAACGGCATTTCGCCCGCCGCCATCGCGAGCGAAGCAAACCCCAGGGTGGCCAAGAGGCTCATGGTTCGACAAATCATCAATTGCATGATTTTACTCTAGAAGAAGTTATTTCGTCGCTGTTCACAAATCAAAAAGCAAGGACAACTTAGGAGCCACGGATGAAACACGGATGAAACACGGATACAATAAAAACAGGGTCACCCAATTTCTTTTTCATCGGTGTTTCATCCGTGTTCAATCCGTGGCCAATACTTTGTTTTTTTCTCTTTTTGCATTTTTTGTGGCTATCTCTTTCTCTATCTTCCTGGGATCGAACTCGACTCGTCCGCCAGCTCCCGAAAATACTGCTCGATCAAGGCTCGGTAATGAGCCGGAAATTCGCGACCGATTTCCTGAAGGGCCTTTTCTCGCTCTTTCGGAGGCAAATCACCCCAACCCGATTGGCTCCCGATATCGCGCTGATCGACTTTCATCGGAGCTTGCATCCCCGCAGGCAACTGACTATCTTCCATCGGCTTGGAACTTTGGGCCGACCCTCCGCTGCTCGATTGTTGCTGCTTCTGCTGATCTTCTAGTTTCTTGATCATCTGATCAAGAGAATCCAACACTCCTTCCTCGACGAGCTGCACTTGCTTTCCCGCGCGGCCAATTTCGAGACGCCGGCGAACGTCGTTCATCTGTCGGGCAATGTGATCCAAGGACTCGTCTTTCAACCCCCCCAGGTCACGTTTTACCAACTGCGCAAGTTGCTGATACCGCCTGGGCAGCGCGTCTTCATGTTCCAAGAGCTGAACAAGGGCGGCCCGGCTTTCGTCGGGCTGAACCAATTGTTGATGGGCAATCAGCCGGTAAAACAACAGCCCCGCCGGATCGACCACCTCAGCCGGCGTAATACCATCCAGGCTCTCGAGCACCTCATCGTAAAGCTCGTGCTGCGCTAGCCAACGCGCATAGTAGAGCCGTAAGTTTTTCCGAAGCAGGTCGGGCAGCGCCTGATCGTTGAGCCAATCGGCGTCGGGCGGCAACGGGCCAACGTGCGGGGCGTTGCATGCGTCGACCAGCACGCGCGCTTGGCCGTTAGAAATCGCAAAAGTCTCGGCCACGCAGTCAAGCAGTCCCCCTGCGTCAGAATCGCGAAGTTTGGCCAACGGCCAAAGCGATTGGGCGACGACACGCGCCTCGTCATCAACCTGGGCCTGTTCGAGCCAGCCAAGAATTTCGGTGCGAACCTCGCGATAGTCCGGCAACTGCCAACTCGGTTCGAAAGTAAGCTGCGCATGGCAAGGGCTGAGCATCAAGCCAAACAGCAATAGACAACTGAGGCTAGGGCCATGAATCAAACAGAGGTTACAATGGATAGTTTTCATTTTACAAAAAAAAAAACGGGAAGGCATTTCGTGCTTGTAAAAATTCTTATATCACCACAAAAAACACAAAAAGGTTTCTTTGGCCACGGATGAAACACGGAGAAATTGAACATGAAGAAGCAAGAATACCGGTATGCGATTCTTTTCTTTTGATCGGTGTTTCATCCGTGTTCAATCCGTGGCCAATACTTTGCTTTTGTCTTTTTTGTGTTTTTCGTGGCTATTGGTTTCGCCCCGTATCCAAATCATGCGTCGCCTCAAAGACCCGCTCTTGCCGCAGGGCCAAACGGTCGAGCGCCTCGAGCAACTCCGCTTCGAGGGCCTGCTCGCCATCGAGCATTTCGCCATACCGCTTCGTCCGTCGATTGATACGCATCTGCAATGCTCGAATCATACGCAATTCGGCCAATTGGTCTACCAAAGGTTGTTCGCCAGGCTGACCTTTGCCCGGCTTTTGCTGCGATTGCTGCTCTCGAAGCTTCTTAATTGCCTGCTGCAACGCCGACAAAATTTCCTCCAAGGTGGCGATAATGTCCTCTTCCAAACCTTGTGTGAGGAGGCCCAATTTTACGTCGGCCAATCGCTCGGCCACCGCCTGCATATCTTCGCGAGCTTGCTCCAGCGCTTCAGGAAAAGCAACCGACGTACCATCTTCGCGTAATAAAATGAGAGCACGATCGGCGTCGCGGACAATTTGACGCTCCTTTCGGTCAAGACGACCGGCAGCAATCTCGAGTTCATGGGGCTGCACCTTGGCTTGCGAAGCGTCGAGTTTTTGAGTCCGCTCATAAACTTCCACCTGAGCGTCGAGCATCTTCCGAAATCGAGCTTCAAGCAGCACGAGCATTCTCTCCAACTCTTCTTCGCGCAACTGACGCAAAATCCGTTCGAGTTCGGCTTTGGCCTGCTCCAACTCTCGCAAGGCTTTTTCTTGCGCTTTCACAGCCCCCCCACGCTGCGATTT
>JAADIN010000275.1 GCA_013151315.1 Planctomycetota bacterium
GCGACACGTTGATGCACGCCCGAGCAGAGCAAGTCGGCGCGAAGCTAACTTGCCCCGATTGCGGCGCCAAAACCTTGTTCAAAAAGTTGCCCCCTCAGAAAGAAGCTAAGTCGGCCCTGGTGGCCGATGGCGAGGAGTATCAACTCGACGAGATGGTCGAGCTGCCGGTGCGGCCTATCTACCGACCCCCACAAGCCCACGCCCGTAAGCTGAATGAGTTTGACGCCCATGAAGATGCGATGCGTCAAGAATATCGCGAGCGTGGTGCGATGCCGAAGAACCCGCTGGTTGGCGGCGTTCACAAAATGCTGATTCGGAGTCCGCTGCCCGAAGCCGTGCTGGTGTTGGCCGTGGTGTTGGCGCTCGAGCTATGGTTCGTTGCCACTGCGATGGCGAATGTTGGCTTTTGGCAATGGTACTGGTGGCCTTTGGCGTTGCCGCAATGTTTGGATTGCTTTCGCTCATGGCCGCGTCTGCGTTTTGGCTCGCGGTGCTGAAAGAAAGCTCCGAAGGAAACGATCGCCTTTACCATCCGCCCGGCCCGATTTTCGTCGATTGGGCGGGGGAATGTTTTTATGTGGTTTTTGCCGCAGCGATGTCGATTGCCCCGGGAATGTTGCTTGGGAAGTTTGCGCCTAGCCTTCCGGGTTGGGCGGGGCCCACAGCCGTGGCAATCGGTGCCCTGGGGCTGTTTCCTGTTTTTCTACTTTCGCAGTTAGAAAACGGCTCGCCGATGGAATTCTTTTCGCCCAAGCTGGCCGGCACGTTGCTCAAGCGGCCTGGGCAGTGGTTGCTGTTTTATGCCGAAACGGTCTTGGTAGTGGGTGGAAGTGCTGCGACGATAGTCGGCCTGTTACTGCTTTCGCCCAATACGCTGCCCGCGTTGGTTTTGATAGCAGCGGGAGCGAGCTTCCTCTATTTCCGCCTGCTGGGGCGATTGGCTTGGTGGTTGGCAGAATCTCTACCACTGCCAGAAGAGACTGGCGAAGAGACCGACGAAGCGGCAAGCGGCTAACGAAAAAGGGATCTCTAATGAACCGAAAAAATTTGATGATGCGCACACTGCTGGCTATCTTGTTGTCAGGATGGAGTGCTTCGTTTGTTGTGGCAGCTCCTCTCAATGTCGCCAATCCGGGCTTTGAAGACATTTCTGGCGAAGTTCCTACCGATGTGTTTACTTTTGGGCCGTTCGAAGGTTGGGATCTCTATGATCCGAATGGCATCACTGGGGGTGGCGTTGGCAACACCTTTTTTGTCGGCACACTGACGCCGCGCGAACTCGACCCGATCGGCAACCCAGGCGTGTTTGGCAACTATCCGGCAGGTGCGCCGGAAGGTGAGCGTGTAGCGCTTGCCTTCAATTCCGAGGGGAGTGATGGACTCGGGGAGTATGGGTTGGTTGCAACCTTGGAGGACGTACTCCAGCCCAACACGACCTACACCCTACAAATTGAAATCGGCAACATTGCTTCTGGCACCTCGAGCAACGGTACTTTTTTCGAACTGAGCGGTTTTCCCGGTTATCGAGTCGACTTGCTTGCCGGTGTTGTCGTCGACGACATCCTCACCAATGCTGTTGTCATCGCCCAAGACAACAACACGCTGTCGGGAGCGATCGACGATGGCGAGTTCGCTACGAGCACGGTCTCGCTGACCATTGGTGCAACGCATCCTCAGTTGGGCCAAACCCTGGGCATCCGTCTTGTGAATCTCAATCAGATCGATCCGCTGTTCCCTGACTCTCATCTCGAAGTCAACTTTGATGACGTGAGACTCGACGCTTCGCCTGCCGGCGACTTCGATCAGGATGGCGATGTCGACGGGGCCGATTTCCTAGCTTGGCAGCGAGGTTTTCCCGCGATCTATAATGGCACGGATTTGCTCACCTGGGAGACCAACTTCGGCACTCCGTCTTCTTCCGGCAGCGCCTTGTTTCTCGCGGTTCCCGAGCCAACCGCACTCGCGTTAAGCCTAGGTTGGTTTCTAGCCGCTGGGGCCCTCCGCAGGATAGCAAACCACCGGGAGCACGACTCAGGAGACCTTCATTGAAGTTCGCCTGTGCCGTCGGGCATACACCGCCCATTGGTTTATCTCGCTCTGGCTAGCAGTGCAATCTGCTCATCGCAGTTTGTGTCCTAGGGTTGCTTCAAGGCTAGGGTATTGAAGTGAGCCGCAACGCGCTAGCGTCGGGTTGTGGAGGGCATGCCGCTATACCCCGCAGGCACTTGCCGGCAGATCGGTGTGGCGGCTCGGGGGCGTATTTCGTATTGATAGGCCTCCTCTTTTTGTGCCGGCAGACGCTGCACCGAAGATTCGTCGATTTCACAACCAACTAGGGATTTGCATAAGTCATGTTCAACCGTGTCGTTATCACTGGAATTGGCATGGTTACCTCGGTTGGGGAAGATCGAGATTCGACCTGGGAAGCGGTTCGGGCCGGTCGTAGCGGGATAGGCCGCCTGCAGGGGGTTCCTGGATTAGCTGGCATTGATATGCTCGGTGCGACGGTGGGAAACCCGGCGGACTGCGAGGGGGGAACACGAAACATGCCCATGGCGATTCGGGCGGCAGGCGAAGCTATCCAGGACAGCCGGCTCTTGGAGCAGGCGATCGACCTGACACGGTTTGGTTGTGCCCTGACCGCTCAGATGGGCGACACGCCGGGCTATTCGGGTTTGAGAGCTGATGCATCGCCTTCCAAGACGGCATCGACTTGGTGGAAGGAATGGCTTCCCAATACGGTTTGTGCGAATGTGGCCAATCACTTTGGTCTCGAAGGACCACGACACTGCAACTCGGCCGCCTGTGCCAGTAGCACCGTGGCCGTCCTTCAAGCCACGCGAGCGATCCAAGACGACCAGTGCGACATTGCTTTGGCAGGAGGCGTGCAGACGATTCATCCACTGCTCGCAGCCGGATTTAACAACATGCGAGTCCTTGCCTATCACGAGCAACCTGAGCTCGCATGCCGGCCGTTCGATACCAATCGCACCGGATTTGTCATGGGGGAAGGCTCGGGCATGATGGTACTCGAGCGGTTAAGTCATGCCGTCGCCCGGCGAGCGCCAATCTACGCCGAAGTCGTTGGCGGCCGCATTTGCTGCGACGCCCATCATGTGACTGGCTTGAACGAAGATAGTGCAAGCCTAAGCTGGTTGATTTCGGAAACCTTAAGAGCTTCTCATTTGAGCCCGAACGACATTTCGTACATCAATGCTCACGGGACAGGCACCCTTCAAAATGATGTCATAGAAACTCGTGGCATTCGGAATTCCTTTGGCAAAGCGGCTGAGGATGTCTGTATGAGCTCCACGAAGTCGATGCTGGGCCATCTGGTCAACGCGGCAGGGGTCGTCGAACTTGCCGTTTCGACGTTGGCACTGCGCGATGGATTTGCGCCCCCGACGGTGAACTTGACTCAGCCCGATCCGCAGTGCGATCTCGACTGCGTTCCGCTGGTCGGCAGACGGCAAGAATTTGAGCATGCCCTCAAACTGTCGGTCGCCTTCGGCGGCCACTTGGCGGCCGTAGCATTACGTCGTTGGAGCGGAATTGGCGAGCGGGCCTCGTTGCTTCCCGAGTCGTTTGCAGCGTAGTTTTTAGGTCGGGTCGTAAAGGGTCGGGCTCTCGAGACCCCCCCCGTCTCGGTGGAGCGGACACTCGAGTGAAGAATCACTTGCTTCCCCCCTCGCCGAAGGTGCGTTTGCGTCGCAAGATGTGGTGGTAGTGCTGGGCGAAGCGATGGGATTCGTCGCGCACGTATTGCAATAGGCGTAGAGCGAACGCATGTCGGCTGAGCCGCAAGGGCTCGTCGCGACCGTTGACATAGATGAGCTCTTCCTTCTTTGCCAAGGAGAGAATCAAGGGCGGTTCGATCGAGAGGGCTTCGAACGCTTTCACTGCGGAGTTGAGCTGGCCTTTGCCGCCATCGATGAGCAGGAGGTCAGGGAAAACGTCCGATTCGTTTTGTAGCTTTGTAAAACGTCGAGCAACGACTTCTTGCATGCAGGCATAGTCATCGATGCCGTCGACTTCGCGGATCCGATACCGACGGTATCCTGGTTTGAACGGTAAACCGTCGATAAACTGCACGAGGCTGGCGACCGTCTCGTCGCCGCCCAGATGGGCAATATCCATGCCCTCGATAGTTTTGGGTGTGTTACGAAGTTTTAGAATTTTCTTCAACCCAACGAGTCCCTTTTTGGGATCGACGTAAAAAACTTCGGGCTGGGCGTGTTTTTCTAATTCGCCCCGTTCGTTGAGCGACTCGAGCATGTGGATTTCATCGCGTAGACGGGCAGCTAGTTCGAAACGCAGAGAAGCGGCGGCCTCTTGCATTTCGACTTTCATCTCTTTGAGTAACGGTTTGCGTTTGCCGTCGAGAAACTTTTTTAGTCTCGCGATATCGCGCCGGTAATCGTCTTTGGAAATTCGCAGGTTGCAGGGGGCCGTGCATTGTTTGATCGAGGCGAGCAAGCAGGGACGAAACCAGCGCCAGCGCTCATCCTCTTCGTTGATGTCCAGTGAGCAGGTTCGGAACTGAAAAACCCGTTGCAGCACTTGCAGTGCGCCGCGCAGGCTCCCAATCGAGGTGAACGGGCCATAGAGCTTAACGCCCGAGGAGCGAGGTTGGCGGGTGATTTCTACGCGGGGAAAATCTTCGTGGGTGGTGATTTGCAGGTAGGGAAAACTTTTGTCGTCGCGAAGGTCTCGATTGTATTTGGGTTGGATGTCTTTGATGAGCCGCGATTCCATCAACAAGGCATCGACTTCGCTTTCTGCGTCGAGATATTCGATGTCGTAGGCTTCTCGGACGAGTCGGGTCGTGCGTTGATCGTCGGCGGCGGCCTTGAGAAAATAACTGCCCGCCCGCGCGCGAAGATTTTTTGCCTTGCCGATATAGAGAACTCGGCCCGCCTGATCTTGGAAGAGATAAATCCCAGGCGTGTCCGGAAATTTGGAGCGGACCTTTTCGGCAGCGCGAAGAAAGAACTCGGCCTGGGTTTTAGGCAGGGGCCCGTTGGGCGTCTCGTCGGAAGTTTCGTCGGGCTGATTTGGCTTGGGCATGGCAAGATAAAACCGCTACACGCCAGCAAAGGCTCGCATTTCGGCTTCGATGTGGTCGAGCCGATCGATCAATTGTTGCTTGGTGCGATCGAGATTGGCGATTTGCTCGGGCGGTTCAAACGTAAACATGTAGAGTTTTATTTTGGGTTCGGTGCCGCTGGGGCGGATCGCGACGTAGTTTCCTTCTTGCTCCAAATCGAGAATGACGATATCGCCCTGCGGGCCTGGCAGCGATTGCTTGGTGCCGTCGGCCCGGGTCGTGGTCTGCGAGAGATAGTCGCGCGCTTGCGATATGCTTGAACCAGCCAGCTCTTGCGGCGGGGCATCACGGAACTGTTGCATCAGCTCTTTCATTCGCGACATGCCTTCGCTGCCGGGCATCTGTACCGAGACGGTGCGCTCTGCGTGAACGCCGTGCTGCCAGAAAAGGGAATCGAGTTTTTCGTGCAGTGTTTGGCCTTCGGTTTTTAGTTGGGCGGCCAGTTCGCTGAGCAGCAAGGCGGCGACTGCGGCGTCTTTGTCGCGGACATGCTGGCCTGCAAGATAGCCGTACGATTCTTCACTGCCAAACAAAAACCGGTCGGGGCCTTTTTCGTCGATCACGCCGGCGATCCACTTGAAGCCGACGAGGAGATCACCGTAGGCGCGAATGTTGTAGCTGGCGGCAATGCGGCGGATCAATTGCGTGGTGACGAGGGTGGTGACGACATAGTTTTCTGGCGACAAGTCGCCCCGCTTCTTGTGCGATTCTAGGAGGTAGTCGGTGAGCAGTGCGCCGATTTGATTGCCGGTGAGCGTTTGCCACTCGGCACCTGCTGTGGTGGTAAGGGGCGCGGCGCAGCCGAGACGGTCGCAATCGGGGTCGGTTGCCATGATGAGATCGGCACCGACCTGGGTGGCATGGTCGATGATTGCGTCAAAGACTTCAGGATTCTCGGGATTGGAGACATGGCCGGGCACGTTGGGGAAATCGCCGTTGGGCTCGGCGTGGGGGCCAAAAAGTTCGACTTGTGAGAAGCCAGCTTTTTCTAGCACGGGGCAAACGGCCGTGGCACCGACGCCATGCAAAGGTGAATAAACCACATGGAGATCGCGTGGCCCGGGGGTTGAGAGGCTCACGACCGCGTCAATAAATGCGGCGTCGACTTCGTCCTGGCATCGGACGATCCGACCGTCCGCAAGTGCTTCATCAAATGGTGTGCGCTCGATCGCATTGGTTGACATGACGCAATCGATGACCCCTTTATCGTGCGGCGGGAGCAGTTGCCCGCCGGTCGACCAGTAGGCCTTGACGGCGTTGTCGCTGGGCGGATTGTGGCTCGCGGTGACCATGATGCCGCAAGCACAGTTTTTGAAACGCACGGCAAAGGAAAGCTCCGGCGTACTACGGTGTCCTTGCAAAAAAAATACTTTCAGACCCGCGGCGACCATGACCTCGGCGCAAAGACGAGCGAAATGCTCGGAGCGGTGGCGTGTGTCGTAGGCGATTGCACAGGAGAGATTTTTGGTCTCGCGACTCTGCGACTTGACATATTCGGCAAGGCCCTGCGCACTTTCGCCAATTGTCCGATCGTTGATGGTATTGCTGCCGATCGGATACATTCGCCCGCGGCGACCGCCGGTGCCGAAGGGGATGATGGTCCAAAAGGCGTCGTCGAGTTCTTGCCACTTTCCGGTTTCGAGGTGCTCGGCCAATTGGGGCGTATAGTCGGCGTACTTGGGCTCGGTGAGCCATGAACGAATGTTTTCAAGGGCACCCGGAGTAATTTTTCCGTCGGCGGCCGCTTGCTCGGCTTGGTTTAGGAGATGGGTGTTGGGCATCGTCGATTCTTGGCAGCAGTGGTAGACTTCCTAGTAAAACAATAGACCAAAATACCAACTTACACCAAGCCGTTCGAGTGAGAAAGAGTGACCATGCGATGCCCTGTTTTTATAGTCCTCACGGTGCCGTTGCTATTTGGTGGTGTTGTTCATGCCGAGAGCAAGGAGGCCGCTGGGCGACGAGCGAAACCGCCACAATGGTCGCAGGAGGTGCGGGATGTGTTTTTTGAGGATGCGCGGAAGGAGTTGGTTGGAACTCGACCGGTGGCTGAGCTTGCAAAACCGTTAGGGGGGATGACGGGGATCAATGGCAAATCACAAAATGAAGCATCGTCTTGGTCGGAATTGATCCAGGCGGAGACGCTTCAGACGGAAATCAAACGGGTAGTTAACGGCCTCGCGGGGGCGATTTCTTCTTCTGGGAAATTCCAAGGCGGGGGATATGAGCAATGCCGCCATGATTTTAGTTTGCTCGCGGTATGGTTTCGTGTGGTCGGAGAATTCGACGAGCAAGTGCGTTGGAAAAAAGAGGCAGGCGACGTACGGCAGCACCTCGGACAAGCGGCAGCCCTTTGCGAGAAGGCTAGCGAGCCAAGTTACTCTGCCGCGAAGCAGATGCACGGTTTGCTGACCGAGCTGCTTCGAGGCCAATCCGCGTTTGAGGATTCTACACAAGAAAAATGGCAAGTCGACCGGTCTCTGTTGATGCTACGCATGGAGCAATCGGTGGAAGAGATTCTTGGCCCTTCGCTGTCGAGCAAAAAAATCTTTCGGCGTCGCAACTCCGATCTTGCCCATGAGGCGCAGCTGCTGGCCGTGTTGGCAAAAGTGATTATTGAGGAGGGTTACGAGTCGGCTGACGACGAGGAGTTTTCGGCCTATGCTCGCCAGCTTGGCGAAGCGTCGACTACCCTGGTTCGGGAGGCAGAAGAAAAAAATTATGAGGCAGCCCGCTCGGCAGCCGGCCGATTGACCCAATCCTGTAGTGCCTGTCACGAAGATTTCCGGGGCTGAGTCGAAAAGAAGTCAGCCCAATAGACACAGAAGACTGAATTTAAGAATGTCAAACAGGGCAAAATGACAAGACGTGGGGCTCTCGGAAAAATAGCTTAAGTAGGTTGCCGAGTGCTACCCGAACTGATTTTTTGGATTGGCCAGTCGCAGAGTGCGATTTAACAAAAAGGAGCTTGTGAATTCCCTCAAATTTTTTCGTTAGGTTTTGCCGTGGCCTCTGATGATCTTGCCCAGTTGACAGCTATCATTCCCACCCGTGGGAATCCGAAACCGCTCGGTCGCCTCCGGCGGAGTCTCAAGCGTGCCTATCCGAAATTGCAGGTACTGGTCGCCGACGACGGGATGGATTCGCCGACCCAAGGCGATGGCAGGTCCATTCGATTGCCCGCAGGCGTTGGCCGCGGTGCCGCTTGCAACGCGATGCTAGCACGCCTTCGCACGCCCTACTTCTTGCTGCTCGACGAACAGTGCGAAATCGGCAAAGAGACGCAATTGAATCAGCTGTTGCAATTGGTCGCCACAGACAAGCTCGACATCGCGTCGGGAGATTTCGTAGGTTGCCAGAAGCGGCTTTGGTTCTTTGTCCACCAAAAACCGCAACCGGGACATGGAATACTAGAGCTGGCCGGCGACCAATTAACGCTTCAGTCTGGCTATCGCTCGACGGGCGAAGGGTTTTTCTGGTGCGACATGGTTCACAACTTTTTTGTGGCGCGCACCGAAAAAGTGCGAGCCATGGGCGGCTGGGATCCGGAGCTAAAAAACGACGAGCGCGAAGAGTTCTTCGTCCGCGCCCATCGCCAAGGCCTGCGCGTCGGCATCGTGCCGGAAGTGACGGCCCGCTATTGGAACGAAAAACGGGCAACGCAATCCGTCGAGCCGGGCCCCGATCTCAAAAGCCTCGCCGTGGCAAAAATGGGATTGGTCCGCATGACCGAGCTGGATGGCCAAATCGTAAAAGCGCCCCGTCGTGCTCGGGCGGCTTAGGTCGGTTCAAATGCTTACTCATCGGTGACACACCCCTCGCTTGCGCTTTTTACGTTCTTGATGTACTTGTAGAGCGTGCCGCGGGTCGCTTTGAGGGCGGGCGCTTTCCAAGCTTCGCGGCGGCGTTGCCATTCTTCTTCGGTGATGTCGACGTCGATCGTGTTTGCGTTGGCATCGATGACCATTTTGTCGCCCGTTTGGACTAAGGCGATCGGGCCGCCGACTTGCGCCTCGGGGGTGATGTGCCCAACAATAAATCCGTGCGAACCGCCACTGAAACGGCCGTCGGTTAGCAGGGCCACGTCGCTGCCGAGGCCTGCGCCCATGATGGCGCTGGTCGGGGTCAGCATCTCCGGCATTCCCGGCCCCCCTTGCGGGCCTTCGTAACGGATAATCACGACATCGCCCTTGTTGATTTTTTTCTGCTCGAGCGCGGCGAGCATCGCTTCTTCGGAATCAAAAACGTTGGCTGGGCCGGTGAACTGCAAACCTTCTTTGCCGGTAATTTTTGCGACCGAGCCATCGGGACAAAAATTGCCGCGCATGATTCCGATGTGGCCGGTCGCTTTGATCGGATCCGAAAACGAATGCACGACGTCTTGCCCTTCCGACAGACCGGGCAAGTCGGCCAAATTTTCCGCAATCGTCTTTCCCGTGACCGTCAGGCAATCGCCATGAATGAGCCCTTCGGCGAGCAACAGCTTCATCACTGCCGGGGTGCCGCCGACTCGGTGCAAATCCTCCTGCACGTATTTTCCGCTCGGCTTGAGATCGGCCAAGAACGGCACCCGATCGCTGACCGTCTGGAAATCGTCGATCGTCAGCTCCACGTCAACACTACGAGCCATGGCAAGCAGGTGCAGCACGGCATTGGTCGATCCGCCGACGGCCATGACGAGCACCATGGCGTTTTCGAATGCTTCGCGCGTCATGATGTCGCGCGGCTTGATGTCTTTTTCTAAACAGATGCGAATTGCCTCGCCCGCCTGCAAACACTCTTTGATTT
>JAADIN010000013.1 GCA_013151315.1 Planctomycetota bacterium
AAAACATAATCTTGTTGTCGGGAATCTCGTCGGCGAGCTGAGAGAAAAGCTTCGCAAAGGCCCGTGCGAAGTTTACCCCAGCGACATGCGGGTCAAAGTCGACGTAACAGGGCTCTACACCTACCCCGATGTGGTCGTGGTGTGCGACGAGCCGCGGTTTGAAGACGAACATGGCGACACGCTTCTCAATCCGACTCTGCTGATTGAAGTACTCTCCGAGTCGACCGAAAGCTACGATCGAGGTAAAAAGTCGGGACACTATCGGCGACTGACTTCATTGAAAGAGTATCTGCTGGTTTCTCAAGACGAGCCGCACGTCGAACATTATGCCTGCCAAGGCGACGACCATTGGCTGCTCACTGAAGCAACAGGCACGGATACCCGCATCGAGTTGCCTGCCCTGCAAGCGACGATCGAGCTATCAGAGGTTTATGCGAGGGTGTCATTCGAAGGATGACCCCGTTTCAAGCCGATTGGGCAGCTTGACAGGTCCTCAAGCGACTCGGTATCCTTACTATTCTGATTTTCGATTCTGCCGGCTCCTGGCATTTTGAAGCCCGATGCTAGAGATTTGCATCGGGGACAGCGGAAGTTCTCGCCATGCGGCGGCTGTGGAGAAGCACGACGATACTCTGAAAAGCGTCAGGGCTTCCGTTTTTGCTGGCAGGTCCGAGCGAAAAAGACCTTCTGCGCGGCCTTTCGGCAGTGGCACCCAACCCCAAAACGGGGGGACCTGGAAAAGCAATGCAACTCAAATCCCTCAAAATCTTCTGCGACATTGTCCGCCGGCGCAGCTTCTCGCGCGCTGCCCTGGACAACGGCATCTCGCAGTCGAGCGCGAGCCAAGTCGTTCACCATTTGGAAGAAGATTTGGGCGTCCAACTGCTCGATCGTTCGAAACGGCCTTTTGTGGTGACTCCTGAGGGAGAACGCTACTACGATGGCGGACTGCAATTGGTGAGTCAGTACACCCAACTCGAAGAAGAAATTCGTACGCTCCACGACGAGACCGCGCGGCGATTGCTCGTGGCCTCCATCTACTCGGTTGGGCTAGCTCACATGAGCGCCTTCAAGCGACAGTTCTCGACCAAGTACCCCAACGCGCAAGTCCGTTTGGAGTATCTGCATCCCGATCGCGTTTACGAGGTGGTCGAAAACGGCGAAGTCGATTTCGGCTTGGTGAGTTACCCCGAGCAGTCGCGCACCTTGGCCTCGACGGCTTGGCGGAACGAGCCGCTCGTCGCGGTTTGCCATCCCGAACACCGCTTCGCGTCGCGGCCAACCCTCTCGCTCAACGACCTGGCAGGCGAGTCGTTTGTCGCCTTCGAGTCGGACTTGCGAATTCGTACCGAGATCGACCGAGCTCTGAGAGCCAAAAAAGTCGAAGTCCGCATCGCCCAAGAATTTGATAACGTCGAAACGATGAAGCGCGCCATCGAAGCCAACGAAGGACTGAGCATTTTACCCGAGCCGACGCTATCGCGCGAACTCGCCTCAGGAACTTTGGCGAGGATACCGCTTAAAGAAAATTTGCAGCGACCGCTTGGCATCGTGTACCGCCGCGATCGCGAGTTCGGAAAGATCGGCCAACAGTTCATCCAACTGCTGCGCACCGACACAAAATTCACTGGCGACGGCCAAAAAGTTGAAGGAAAATTGCGATGAAAAAAACCAACCCACTCATTCACTACCCCGCCAAGCAGGGCCTCTACGATCCGGCCAACGAACACGATTCGTGCGGCGTCGGGTTTGTCGCGCACATCAAGGGCCAGCGGAGCCATCAGATTCTGCTCGATGCCGAGGAAGTGCTGCGCAACATGGACCACCGCGGAGCCTGCGGTTGCGAAGCGAACACAGGCGACGGTGCGGGAATTCTTACCGCCTTGCCCCACGAATTTTTGCAAAAAGTCGTCCGTGCAGACCTAGGTATGGAACTACCCGGGCCGGGCCGATTTGCCGCCGGCAACGTCTTTTTGCCGCAAATCGAGGCCGAGCGAGCCCAGTGCAAGGCGGTCCTCGAAGAACTGATCACCGCGCAAGGCCAGAAGCTCGTCGGCTGGCGACCGGTGCCCACCGACAAAAAAAAGGCCAACATCGGCCCCACCGCCGAGGCTGCCGAGCCCTGCATCGAACAACTAATAATCGCCGCTGCCGAGGGGGTTCAGGAAAACGACTTCGAGCGATCCCTCTATCTCATCCGCAAGCAAGCAAGCCACCGCCTGCGAACCGACGATTCGCTCACCCAATCAAAGATGTTTTACGTCTGTTCGCTGTCGGCCAAGGTCATCATCTACAAAGGCATGCTGACCACCGATCAGTTGTTCAACTATTTCTCCGACTTGGCCGACCCTGATTTCACAAGCCATTTGGCCATGGTCCACTCGCGATTTTCGACCAACACGTTTCCCTCGTGGGATCGCGCCCAGCCTTGCCGCTTCATGAGCCATAATGGCGAAATCAATACGCTGCGTGGAAATATCAACTGGATGCACGCCCGCGAGGGAATGATCCAAAGCGATCTCTTTGGCGACGACCTCGCCAAGCTATTTCCCGTCGTCGAACCCGACTGTAGCGACTCGGGTACTTTTGATAATGTTTTGGAATTCCTGCTGATGAGCGGCCGGACGCTGCAAGAATCAGTGATGATGATGGTGCCCGAGGCGTGGCAGAATCACGACCAGATGTCGGAAGAAAAACGTGCGTTCTACGAGTACAACTCGTGCCTGATGGAACCCTGGGATGGCCCGGCGTCGATCGCCTTTACCGATGGCAAGGTCATCGGTGCGGTGCTCGACCGCAATGGATTGCGACCTTCTCGCTACTACATCACGCACGACGACCGGGTCATCATGGCCAGCGAAGTCGGCGTTTTGCAATCCCTCGAGCCTGCCAACGTAAAAGAAAAAGGTCGCCTGCAACCGGGGCGGATGTTCCTCGTCGATTTCGAGGCAGGCCGACTCATCCCCGACAAAGAACTGAAAAAGGATTTCGCGTCCCGCCGTCCCTACGGAGATTGGCTCAAGAAGCAACGCATCGATCTCAACGAACTCCAGCCCAACAAAGAGCCGCACGAATTCGACAGCAAAACGCTGCTCCAACGAATGCAGGCGTTTGGCTATACCATCGAGACGATGCAGTTCATGTTGCTGCCATTGATCAAAGTCGAAAAAGACCCGATCGGCTCGATGGGCAACGATTCGTGCTTGGCCTGCCTGAGCGACAAGCCGCGGATGCTCTCCGACTACTTCCGCCAGTTGTTCGCCCAAGTGACCAACCCGGCCATCGATTCGATCCGTGAAGAAGTCATCATGTCGCTCGAATGCACCATCGGCCCCGAGCAAAACTTGCTCGAAACGACCGAGCAGCATGCGCACCGATTGCGCGTGCCGCATCCGATTCTTTCCAACGAGCAGCTTGCAACAATCAAGCACATGGCCGACGATCCGAAAAAAGGACACGGCTGGAAAACTCGTACCCTCGACATTACCTGGCTACGCAGCGAAGGCAAGGCGGGGCTGCCGAAGGCAATCGAGCGCATCTGTGCCGAGGCCGAAGCCGCGGTCGACGAGGGTTATTCGATCATCGTGCTTTCGGATCGCCAAGTATCGGCCGACCGAGTGCCAGTCAGCTCGTTGCTCGCAACCGGAGCAGTCCATCATCATTTAATCAAGCAAACCAAACGGACGCGCGTCGGCATTTTGGTCGAAACGGGCGAAGCCCGCGAAGTCCATAATCACTGCCTCCTCATCGGCTACGGGGCCGACGCGATCAATCCCTACCTCGCCTTCGAGGCCCTTTGGCAAGCACGCCGCGACGGAATCCTCGACTCGGGCGAGTCCGCTTTAGCCGACGGCGAATCGGGCGAAGGCCGCACCCACCCAGCCGTCGACACCGTCTCTAACGGCGAAATCTACGATCCCGTCACCGAAGAAGATCACGACCTCGTAACCAAATATCGCACCGGCGTGGCCAAAGGCATGCTGAAGGTGATGGCCAAGATCGGCATCTCGACGCTGCAAAGCTACAAGGGAGCCCAGATTTTCGAGGCAATCGGCCTTCGAGACGAAATCATCGATCGTTGCTTTGTCGGCACCGCCAGCCGCATCCAAGGGGTCGATTTTGATGTCCTGGCTGAGGAATCGCTACGCCGCCATGCCCTCGGATATCCCGAACAGCCAAGTGCGCAGCAGCCAGTGCTTCCCAACCCGGGAGAATTTCATTGGCGTGCCGAAGGCGAACGGCACATGTGGGACCCGCAGTCAATCGCCGACATTCAAGTCGCCGCTCGCACCGACGACCGCGAAACCTATCAGCGATTCGCCGACCACATCAACCACGATGCGCAAACTCGCTGCCAACTTCGAGGCTTGCTGACGTTCCGTGAAGGCACAAACGACGGACCGATTCCGATTGATGAAGTGCAATCGGTCCAAGAAATCGTCAAGCGATTTTGCACCGGGGCGATGTCTTTCGGCTCGATCTCGGCCGAGGCTCACGAATCGTTGGCCGTGGCCATGAATCGCTTAGGTGGAAAAAGCAACACGGGCGAAGGGGGCGAAGACCCCGAACGGTTTAATTCGCTGCCCAACGGCGATTCCAAGCGGTCGGCCATCAAACAAGTCGCCTCGGGCCGGTTTGGCGTCACGATTTGGTATCTCACGAACGCCGACGAACTGCAAATCAAAATCTCCCAAGGTGCCAAGCCGGGTGAGGGCGGAGAATTGCCAGGCCGCAAGGTCGACGCCAAAATTGCCCGTATTCGCCATTCGACGCCCGGCGTGGGGCTCATCAGCCCACCGCCGCATCACGACATCTATTCGATCGAAGACCTCAAACAGCTTATCCATGATCTGAAAAATGCGAATCGCGAAGCGCGAATCAGCGTCAAGCTGGTCTCCGAGGTGGGTGTGGGCACGATTGCAGCGGGCGTAGCCAAAGGTTTCGCCGACCACATCCTTATTGCCGGCGATGGGGGCGGCACGGGCGCTTCGCCCCTGACGAGCATCAAGCATGCCGGCTTGCCCTGGGAACTGGGCATTGCCGAGACGCACCAGACGCTGGTGATGAATGATCTGCGCAGCCGGGTCGTCTTGCAAACCGATGGGGGACTAAAAACGGGTCGCGATGTGGTAATTGCCGCGCTGCTGGGTGCCGAGGAGTTCGGTTTCTCGACCGCTCCGCTCATCACGCTCGGCTGCATCATGATGCGAAAGTGTCACCTCAACACCTGTCCGGTCGGAATCGCGACGCAGGATCCCGAACTACGAGAGCGGTTCCGCGGAAAACCCGAGCATGTGGTGAATTACCTCTTCATGGTCGCCGAAGAGGCGCGCGGAATCATGGCCCAGCTCGGCTTCCGTACGATCGACGAGATGGTCGGCCGTGTCGATTGTCTGGAAACCGAGAAGGCGATTAAGCACTGGAAAGCCGACGGGCTCGATCTCACGGAACTGCTTACTCCGATCGAAGGGCCGTACCCCAACGCGGGTACGTACTGCACCAAGGTGCAAGACCACGGACTCGACATGGCCCTCGATATCACAACGCTGCTCGACCTCGCCAAGCCGGCACTAGAAAAAGGCGAAAAGGTGCGAGCCGAGTTGCCGATCGTCAACACCAATCGCACCGTCGGCACGATCCTCAGCAACGAAATCGCCAAGCGATGGGGGGCCGACTGCTTGCCCGACGACACGATCCATTTCAAGTTCAACGGCTCGGCAGGCCAAAGCCTTGGCGCGTTTTTGGCGCGTGGCGTCACCTTGGAACTGGAAGGCGACGCGAACGACTACATCGGCAAGGGACTCTCCGGCGGCAAAATCATCATCTACCCCTCGAAGAAAGCAACCTTTGCTGCCGAAGAAAATATCCTCGTCGGCAACGTCTGCCTTTACGGAGCAACCGCCGGTCAGGCGTTTTTCAGCGGTCGAGCAGCCGAGCGGTTTGCCGTCCGAAACAGTGGCGCGCTGACCGTCATCGAAGGCGTCGGCGACCACGGCTGCGAATACATGACCGGTGGTCGCGTGGTCATCCTTGGTCCCACAGGCCGAAATTTCGCCGCCGGCATGAGCGGCGGCATCGCCTACGTCTGGGATCCAAACGACGAATTGCTAATGAACTGCAACCTCGGCATGGTCGGGATCGAGAAAGTCGAAAGCGAAGACGACATCGCCGAGCTCAAGCAATTGATCGAGCTGCATCAAAATTATACCGAATCGGCGATCGCGGCAGAGATCCTCGACCGCTGGGACGAAACGCTGCCGCAATTCGTAAAGGTCATGCCGACCGATTATAAACGCGTTTTGGAGGAGCAAGAAGCGGAGAGGAAACAACCCGCAGTGGTGTAAAAGAATGAAAAATAATCACGCAGAGACGCGGAGACAGCAGAGAAATGTCCCGGAGGGACAGCAGGCAATAGCCCAGCGATTTATCGCTGGGCATCAGGAGAATTTTCTGATTAGTCCCAGAGGGACGACAGAAAACAACGAAATCACAGTCCATAGAAGGCAAAAACCATGGGCCACTCTTACTGCAGCGCATATTACCATTGTGTCTTCAGCACCAAAGAGCGGCGACAAACAATCACCCCAGAACTACAAGAACGCCTTTGGCCTTACTTGGGCGGCATCGCACGTAAAAACAATTTGGCAGCGCTCGCAATCGGCGGAATCGAAGATCATGTTCACATGCTACTGTCGTTACCTACCACATTGACTATTTCCAAAGTAATGCAATTAGTAAAAGGCAATTCATCAAAATGGGTCCATGACGAATTTCCCGAGTACCACAACTTTGCTTGGCAAGAAGGTTACGGGGCATTTAGCATCGGAATTTCGCAAATCGACGCAACGAAGCAATACATCGCCAATCAAATCGAACATCATCGAACGAAGACGTTTCAGGAAGAGTTTCTAGCTTTTTTGAAAAAACACGAAATCGAGTATGATCCACGTTATGTCTGGGGATGAATTTCGGTCGTCCCTCTGGGACTTCAATAACAGACACCTTTCGTAACCCAGCGATAAATCGCTGGGCTATTATCATAAACCCCTCCGGGGCAATCCTATTGCTTCAAGCCAACTGATTTCAATTCCATGGGCAAACCGACCGGATTCAAAGACTACCCCCGCCAAGCCGTCCCCTATCGCGATCCGATCACGCGGGCCGGCGATTTTCTGGAGATCTATACCGATCCTCCCGAGGAGCAGCTGCGCACCCAAGGCGCGCGGTGCATGGACTGCGGCGTGCCATTTTGCCAATCGAACACCGGCTGTCCGGTCGACAATCTCATCCCCGAGTGGAACGACTTGGTTTATCAGGGACGTTGGCGCGATGCCCTCGATCGTTTGCACAAAACCAATAATTTTCCTGAGTTCACCGGCCGAGCTTGTCCCGCACCCTGCGAAGGCGCCTGCGTGCTGGGCATTACCGACCCGCCCGTGACGATCAAAAATATCGAAAACGCGATCATCGACCGCGGCTTTGCCGAAGGTTGGGTTGTGCCCCGCCCGCCATCGCACCGCACAGGAAAGCGCATCGCGATCGTCGGCAGCGGCCCCGCAGGACTAGCCGCCGCTGCCCAGCTCAATCAGGCAGGCCACTCAGTGACCGTCTACGAACGGGCCGACCGCATCGGCGGGCTTCTTATGTACGGCATCCCCAACATGAAACTCGATAAGGGCGTCGTCGAACGTCGGGTCAACCTGCTCCGCGACGAAGGGGTCGACTTTGTGACCTGCACCCACGTGGGCCGCGAAGAAGATTTCGCCCCCGGCCACATGACACAAATCATGCAAGAGCGCGGTTGCAAGATTCAGTTTATCGATCCCCAGCAACTGATTGACGACCACGATGCCCTACTGCTCGCCACCGGAGCGACCCAGCCCTTCGACCCCACCGGCCGCTGCCCAGGCCGCGACCTGGGCGGCATTCACCTCGCCATGGATTTTCTGACTCGCAACACCAAAAGCCTGCTCGACGGCAACATACAAACGGGCGAGCAAGCCGATGGCGAGTACCTCTCGGCCAAAGGAAAAGATGTGATCGTCATCGGAGGCGGCGACACGGGTGCCGATTGCATCGGCACTTCGCTCCGACACGGCGCAAAAAGCATTGTCAATTTCGAGCTGCTCGACACGCCCCCTGCCGAGCGTGCCGCCAACAACCCGTGGCCCCAATGGCCGCGAGTTTACCGCGTCGATTACTCGCACGCCGAGACGGCCGCCAAGCTGGGCGACGACCCGCGCGCGTTTAATGTGCTCACCAAAGAATTTGTGGACGACGGCAAGGGACGCATTAGTGGCGTAAAAACGGTCACCGTCGACTGGAGTAAGCCGGGCGAGAAAGCGCCATTTAGCGAAGTCGCGGGAAGCGAAAAAATCTGGCCCGCCGATTTGGTGTTTTTGGCAACCGGTTTCGTCGGACCCGAGCTAGAAGTGGGCGAAATGCTCGGCCTAGAAACCCAAAACCCGCGAGGCAACTGGAAAACTTTTTCTGCTGAGCACGGCCAGTTCGCAACGAACATCGCTAGCGTCTTCGCGGCCGGCGACTGCCGCCGAGGCCAAAGCCTCGTCGTCTGGGCAATCAACGAGGGCCGCGGCGCAGCCCGAGCGATCGACGAGTATCTCATGCAAACCACCATGCTGCCAGCGCCCGGATTGAACCTACCGCAACAAGTGGTTTAGGGTGGGCACCGCCCCTGTTGTTTATTGGTGCTTCAGGGAATTTTGCGGCTGCCCTCCCAGCAAATGTTCTAGCCTTGCAGTTCGATCGGCAACGCGTCGATTTTTGCCGCAAGAATAAAATCGTTCTCCGAGAGGCCGCCGATCGCGTGGGTCCAAAGCTCGACCGACACGTTGCGATAACCTTCTATGTGCAAATCAGGGTGATGGCCATCGTCTTCGGCAACTTTTGCGCAGCGGTTGAAAAAATCCATGCCGGCCAGAAAGTTTTTTACGGTCCAATCCTTGCGAATTCGCTGACCCTCGTGGGTGAGGTACCATCCGGCGAGCTGCTGAAGCTGTTGCTCTGCCGCGTCGAGCGGGCAAGGATCGACCCCTCCTTCGCAGGGCAAGCACTTTTTTTGAACGAGCTGTTCGGACGATTGAGTTTTCATGGCATACCTCCAAGTCGGCAGGGCGGATGGTCCTGTCGATTATCTCCTAATCGCAGCCATGTCGTCAATTCGCCCATTTGGTAGGATGTCTTTTTAAGCTGGCTAGAGTAGCACGCCTCTCCGGTTTTTTGACAAAGGGTAGAAGGTAAAATAGAGCCATGAGCGAAAAATTTCATTCCACGGTCGTGGAATTGCAGGAAAAAATCATGTTCCAGCAACGGGCTCTTGACGAGCTGAACAGCGTCGTGCTGCAGCAACAGTCGGAGATTATTCGACTGGGGCGGGAACTGAAGTCCTTGCGCTCACTCGTCCAGCAATCGATCGAGCAGGGCGTTGGCGAAGACCTGCCTCACGAAAAGCCGCCGCATTATTAGGCTTTGTCTCAAAACGTGAGCCGCAACGCGCTAGCGTCGGGTGAATTGCTAAAAACCGACGACACCAAGGCACCCGAGGCTAGCGCCTGCGGGCTCACATTACAACGCAATCCTGGTTTTCTGACAAAGCCCAAGGTTTGTTTCAAGAAAGGTTTTTGGTGGCTAAGAGTCAGACGTCTGTCACCCCCTCGCGCCGGTGGTTTTTGCGGGTTTCCGTGTAAGTCGTTTCAGGGTAACTAGCTACACGTTTTTGTCTGCCGAAACACCGAGCAGCCGTCTATGGGCTCGTGTCGGTAGCCGCTTGGCGAGCTCATCTTCTGCGGCCACAATCGCCGATGACCCATGAGACACCAATTGTTTGCGTTACTCGGTTACGAATCATCCTTTATCCTGGGGCAGGAGCGATGATCCCACAGAGAAAATCCATTTATGCAGACGCCAAGGACAGGGCCAGTGTTCGTTCAGAACCTGCGCCGGTTCGGCTTGCGATGCTTTTGGCCAATTCGATTGATTGCGATGCGATCTCGGCGTTATTCTTGCAACACCGACGGATCGAAATCGTCGAGGCTTCCGCCAACATGGCATTCAGTTTAGCCCAATGTCGCCGGCTGTTTCCCCAAGTGCTTTTGATTGATCCGAAAATCGCGTTTGATCTCACCCGGAAGGCTGCCGACGAAGTCAGCCAGGGCCATGTGCGTCACATGATCGTTTTGGACGACCGGCTGCACGAAGGTCGCCTAGCCGCCGTTTTGACGATGCCTTCGGTAAGCTACTTGACTCGACAGGCTGGCTTTGCGGCACTCGTGGCGGCAATCATTCAGGGTGCCACACGAGGCGAACGGTCTTTCGATCTCTCGTTTGCAAAACGGGTGCAACGCACTTCGCGCGGCTGGCGACTCGAAAAAGCCCACGACCGGCCCTCGGTTGCGGCGCTCACCGCTCGCGAATTGGAAGTCATGGGTTTATTGGCACGAGGCAACTCGGTCCGCGATTGCGCCAAACAGTTAAGGTTGGCCGAAAGTACGATCGACAACCACAAAGCGCGCCTCATGAAAAAACTACAAATCCACAAAGCGGCCGAGCTGACCCATTTGGCAATCCGCGACGGGCTCATGGCGGTGTGATGGTCTTGTTACCCCGCTAAGAGAGCCTGGTCGTCGCTAGGTAAGAAAACGATGGGCTTTTTGGGCAGTTTAGCAAGATCGAAATCGGCAAGAAAGTCGTTGGCCGATATTTCCCGCCGCGAC
>JAADIN010000150.1 GCA_013151315.1 Planctomycetota bacterium
CCCAGATTCGCCGTCAGATGACTCAAAAGTACCAAGTCGAGTTTTAGTGTGGAGTGCGAACTCAAACGGGATAACATTGGGGGTTTTGATTGACCTTTGAAGCAAAGTCGCGTTGCCTACTTTGCCAATATTAGACCTGTCCCGTTTAATTTCCCTATACTTGAAGAATCTGGATGGTCGGTATTTCACTCAGGGACTTCGCAAGTACAGCTTGGTAAACACACGGACTCCTTTGGCTACCAGGTTCCTATTTAAACTGCTTCAGGAGTATCGACTCAAAGCGAAAAGCCAACCATCTTCTCCCCGACACTTGATTAACAAATCATCTGATGAGCAATTCGTTACCAATTAGTCATTTAGAGCCTCGGCCCGACAGCCAATGCCTATGTGGGTCGGGCCTGCCATTCAAGGATTGCTGTTCCGAGCGTTACAAGGAAGGCCCAAAGACGACCGCTCGCCTTCACTTGCGCGAACGGCGCTTCGGACAAGCACTTATAGAGTGTCGGCAACATTTAACGTGGTATGTCCTTTGTCACCGCTCTCACACGTTGCCGCTATTAAAATCTGGAAAGAAGGAAGGACAAACCCTTCTTGAAGTCGACATTGCTGTCTTAGCAGACATCGTCAATCTCCTATCCAGTTGTTATCAGCGACTAGGTCGAACCGATGAATTCGCGATGGTTCTGGACCACGTTGAGCATTTCATCACAGACAAGAGATGGCAAGACAAGGTAGCATACCTTCGTTCACTCTGGTGGATGAATACAAAATCTGATCGCAGCAAGGCCCGCGATTGCATTTCACACCTGGAGATTGCGAATTGTGAAGATATAGACATTCTCACCCTGTATCTGGACGTTAATGGAGAAGAGCTGTCTTTTGACCAAAAAGACGAGCTGTTTAGAAGGATTATTGCAGGAACAGACGAGGACGATATTCGCTTTCAATACGAGTGTGCACTGGGTATCGCGCGTATAGCAATATGTGAAACTGATGAGGCGATTCGATTGATTGAAGTGGCAATTGACCAGTTCAGATCGACCGAGGAAGACGAGCGGTCTCTGTATGGGAAGCATCTATTCGCTCGGGCGCTCCAGCAACTAGGCATACTTAAACACGATGATGATCTGATCAGAGAGTCTGCAAAGGCATATTCCACGCTTCTTGAGTGTGCCGACGAGTGTAACCTCTCCGATTTTGCGATTGCTGATTATCTTTCTGAGGTTGGCAAATGCCATGATCTTCTTGGTGACCAAATCAAGGCGATAGATTGCTTTGATAAGAGTGCAGAACGTTACTCAATTCCTCTAACCCAGGTATATTTGGCCAGTGCTTACATTAACAAGGGGGACAACGAGTCTGCGCGTAAAGTTCTTCAGGCAATCAATGCCGACGAATTGAGCGATGTTAATCGGCAGGATTTCGCATTAGCTTGCTCGACACTAGCTGCGAAAACTTGCAATCGGGAAGATATTGATATTGCGGTCGCAGAACTAAAATGTGTTTCGCCAAGAGAACCTTACTTTTTAAATATGAAGAACGAATGCCTGGTCGCCTTGTTAGAGACAAAGCCAAGTGTTCAACAGAGCAAGCTAAGAGATCTGCTTCAGAAGATTAATCGATACCTGATGCTACAGCCAAACTTCTTCGGGGTAGGAGTCAATATTAACAACATGTTGGATGATGTTGATCGAGAAGACGAGTAAGTTCTGAGGTGAGGTGAGTCACCGGAAGTAGTATATGTGATTGCGACAACACATGGGGCATCTTTAACGGGACAGGTCTAATATTGTCGATTTGGGCAACCTCTGAAACAAAGTCGGGGGTGTCCCGTTGGATGTTGAAACCCCAGACGGTCCCACTTGTTTAAAGGTAACGCAGTTGGGTTAAGTGTTCAAATTTTTCTCTGCGTATTTCCTCTGCGCCTCGGCGAACTCCGCGTTTCAAAAACCAACCCAAAAGCACAACCTAGCCAAAAAAAGTGCTCCCTTTCAGCACCTCCTCATGCAACAATCAAAACCGCACTTCGATGCAGAAGCTCTTTGACAACCGAAGATAGCCCTCTACCCATTTTGTCCACTCAACGCACGATTCCATTTTCGTGCCAAACCTCACCCCATGCAAAAGGCAGATTCGCCCAGACGTCGATAGGGGAATGCTCTGGCCGCGATCGAACACTGTCGGGCTAGTACGCAGGGTATGAATCAAACATTTTGACGCGCAGCTTAGCGAGGCACCCGCGTCACCGGGCGATTAAAGCCAATCTTCTCCAGCGACTTGTAGACTTCTTCGAGCGTCTTCTCGCCAAAATTAGAAATGCTCAGCAGATCTTCTCGCGTGCAGTGCAACAGATCGTTGACCGTAAAGATGCCTCGTTCTTCAAGGCAGTTGGTCGTGCGAACCGCAAGACCGATTTCGGCAGTGCTCATTTCCAGACGGTCCTGCATTCCTTGGTTGGCTAGTACCGCTTGATTTAGTGGAACGCGTGTCATGGCGGGTTCCTTCCCCTTGAGTAGATGGTTGAGTTGGGTGGTCGAGTCGGGTGATGGTCGATCTTGGTTTCTGAAGCGTCCATTCTGCTTCGTCTCCTGCCTGGAGTATATCAACTTTGCGGCCTTCTACCGCGAGAAAAATAGAAACTTCCGAGATTCTTGCCCCCGCTTTTATGACTGCTGTCATTGGCGCGAAACGCCAGAAGGGCATAGGATGAAAGGGCCCTATCCAGAGAGCTGCAAATCCCAATCCTCAATCCCCCTCCCCTTCATGGACCCTCTTTTCGAATTCCTCAACCCGCCACAGTGCGAATCGGTGCGTCACGTCGATGGACCGATGCTGGTGCTGGCCGGCCCCGGCAGTGGCAAGACGCGCGTGGTGACTCACCGCATTGCCCATCTGCTGCGCGAAGGCATTCCGGCCGCCGATATTTTGGCGCTGACTTTTACAAACAAGGCGGCCGAGGAGATGCGGGCGCGGGTCGAAAGCTTGGCTCCCGGCGAGCACGTCTGGGTGAGCACGTTTCACCGCTTCGGCGCACGTATGCTTCGCCAGTATGCCGACATGGTTGGCCTCACCCCGAATTTTACGATCTACGACACGTCCGACTCGAAGCAAACCTTGGCTCGAGTGATCGAAACGGGCAATTTCAAGACGATGCACTACACGACCGATCGGATTGCGAGTGCGATCAGTGCCGCCAAAAACCAACTCATTACGGCCGAGCAATACGAACCGCGACCTGGCAGTCCGCTCAGTCAGATCGTAGCCGAAGTCTATCCGGCTTACCAAAAACGTCTGCTCGCCTCTTCGGCAGTCGATTTTGATGATTTGCTGCTGCATGTCGCGCAATTGTTGTTCAACAATCCTGAGATCCGCGCGACACTCGACGACCGATTTCGTTATATCCTCGTCGACGAATACCAAGATACGAATCGTGTGCAGTATGTCATGCTGCGGGCACTGTCAGTCGACCATCCCAACTTGGCCGTGACGGGTGACCCCGATCAGTCGATCTACGGTTGGCGCGGGGCCGATATCAAAAACATTTTGCAATTCGAGTCGGACTACCCTGACGTAAAAGTTGTGCGGCTAGAGAAAAACTATCGCAGCACCAAAAAAATCTTGCGCGTGGCCGACGCGCTCATCAGTCACAACCTGCGACGAAAGAAAAAGGCCCTCTTTACCGACAACGATGAAGGCCGTGCGGTGCGATTGATCGAGTATGCCGACCAGGCCGACGAAGCTCGCAGCATTGCCGTGCAAATTTCCACGGCGATCGGCTGCGGCAGTCGCAAAGCGAGCGACTTTGCGATCTTCTACCGTGTGAACGCGCTTTCGCGAGTGCTCGAAAGTGCGCTCCGCGAAGCAGGCGTGCCTTATCAAATGATTCGCGGCCAAGAGTTTTATCAACGCAAGGAAATCAAAGACATCTTGGCCTACTGCCAGTTGATCAACAATTCGCGCGACGACCAAGCCGTTTTGAGAACGATCAACACGCCAACGCGCGGCATTGGCCGCAAGACGATCGATCGGCTCAACGAATATGCCTATCGCCATGGGATCACGCTGCTCGATGCGGCTCGGGAAGCAGCACAAATCGAGGGCCTTGCCGTTCGTTCGGCAAAAAAGGTTGCCGCTTACGTGGCTCTGGCCGACAAGCTGGACCAGATGACCGACAGCGCCATGGAAGAAATTTTGGGCACCGTCCTCAGCGAAACCGGTTATCGCGACCAGTGGAAAGAAAGCGAGACGGAAGACGACTTGAATCGGCTCGCCAACATCGAAGAGCTTCTTACCGATGCACGGCAGTTCGACGAAAAGAACCCGGGCGGGGGGTATCTCGAAACCTATCTGGAAAATGCTTGGCTCACCGGGGAGACCGATGCTTGGGAAGCCGAGACCGACCAAGTCACGCTCATGACGCTCCATGCGGCCAAAGGCTTGGAGTTTCCCGTCGTCTTTCTCATCGCGGTCGAGCACGGACTTCTGCCACACGAGCGTAGCACGAGCGACGACGAGAAGATGGAAGAAGAGCGTCGACTGGCGTTCGTCGGTATCACCCGTGCCGAGCAAGAGCTACAGATCAGCTACGCCGTGCAGCGAGATTTTCGTGGTCAGCGGCGTTACACCATCCCCAGCTCGTTTTTGATGGAAATCCCGCGAGAAGAAATCGAGTTCACGCAGCTCGTGTCGCAGACAGAAGAATGGAAGCAGTCGCATTGGGATGACGAAGTCGAGTTCGATCCCGTCGCGGTGGACAAGACCGCAACGGAGTTTGATTTCGGGGCTTCTAGCGAAGAATCCTCACCCGAAAGTTGGCAAGTCGTAGCCGCCCAAGTCACCACCGCCGCCGAGCTAGCCGGCACCACCGTCGATCCGACCGAAGAAAAAATTTCGCCCAACGAATTCACGCAAGGCATGACGGTCTCGCATCCCGAGCACGGCTTGGGAAAGATCGTCGCGTTATCGGGCTCGGGCAAAAACCGCAGAGCCACGGTCCGCTTTGCCATGGCCGGCGAAAAGCGGTTTGTGTTGTCCCATAGCCCCCTGCGGCCTGCGGGGCGGTAGTGCCAAAAATTCTAGCGGAGATTGGCGTATCGCGCTTGAATTTGCTATAATGCTTTATTGGCGCGGTAGTCTTGAAAGTCGTGTATTTATCGGCGAATAGGTTTTGGCGAGGTTTGTTATGCGTTCATTCACCGTGGTTATCGAACGATGTTCCGATACCCAGCTTTTTGTCGGCTACGTTCCCGGTTTTCCTGGAGCGCACTCGCAAGGAAAAAACGTGAGTGAATTACGAGAAAACTTGACCGAAGCGATTGCCATGTTGCTGGAGGATGGTGAGCCGGCATTAGAAACACAATTTGTCGGCACCGAAGTACTGGAAGTGGGCTGACGTGTCGAACTTGCCGGTATTGAGGCCGCGAGAAGTCGTAGCCCGGTTAGAAGTGCTTGGGTTTGCAGAAGTTCGGCAGCGAGGCTCTCACAAGCAATTCCGGCATCCGGACGGCCGAGGAACGACGGTTGCTTTTCACCAAGGCCGAGACATTTCGCCCGTTTTGCTGAGAAAGATTGCTAGAGATATCGGCATTTCTGCAGAGCAGCTCGTGGCAGCCAAGTAGCTTTGCGACCAATTTAGGATTACGAGCCCCAAACCATGCCCAACGATTGGCCCCCACAATTCATCTTCGCCGTGTGCCAGTGCGGTGCCGAGCAGGTTTTGAAGCACGAGATCGCCGCCGGGCCCGTCGACGCGAGGCCTGCCTACTCACGGCCCGGTTTTGTGACCTTCAAGCTTGGCAAGCCGTGTGAAAATCCTGAGCAATTTCAGTTGCCCTCGACGTTTGCCCGAACCTATGGGTTTTGCCTTGGCAAGGTACTAGGCGATCGTACTGGCGAGCTCGCTCGGCAAGTTTGGCAGTCGCCGGCGGTCGAGCAAATGAGGGCCAGCCATCCGATCGGCGATCTGCACGTCTGGCAACGCGACCCAAAACCTCCCGGCATTCAAGGTTTTAAACCGGGGCCCACGCTATTGGCCACAGAGGTCGAAGGGGCTTTGCGAAAGCATTCGCCGATCGAGGAACTGAAAAAAATGCCTGACGATCCACGTCAGCCGAGTCGCCGCAATCGATGGGTGCTTGACATCGTCATGGTCGAACCGGGCGAGTGGTGGATCGGTTGCCATCGTTCAACACGACGATTGGACTGTTGGCCTGGTGGGGTAATCCCTTTGGAGTTACCTGCCCATGCGGCAAGTCGCGCGTACTTAAAAATGACCGAAGCGATTGCTTGGTCGGCGCTTCCCGCTCAGCGCGACGACCTCTGCCTTGAACTTGGCTGTGCGCCCGGCGGAGCAGCCCAGGCACTGCTCGAACACGGCTTACGAGTGATCGGCGTCGACCCGGCGGAAATCGATCCCGAGGTACTCGCCCACCCCAACTTCCAGCACCTGCGCAGGCGTTCGATGGAAGTCCCACAAAAAGCATTGCGAGGAGTTCGTTGGCTTGCGATTGATATGAATGCCGCCCCAACCTACACGCTTGATGCGGCCGAGGCGGTCGTGACTTCCAAGTCGGCAAGTATTCGCGGCATGATCCTAACGCTCAAGCTAACCGACTGGAAGCTTGCCAGCGAACTGCCAAACCACATCGAGCGCGTCGCAAGCTGGGGCTACCGCGATGTGCGCGTTCGTCAATTGGCGTCGAACCGTCAGGAAGTCTGCTTGGTCGCTCTACGAAGCCGAGGCCAACGCCGAGTGCAGCGGGGTTCGCGGACCCGAACGAGAGCCGACGCCGCCCATGCGAGTGGGCCGAAGGGGCCTCATCTCTCTGTCGATTAGGCAGTTGGTGGATCCGTTTTTGGCCACTACGGTTTTTGAAACGCGGAGCGGGGGCGCGCTGAGGCTCCACCCACCCTACGACTAAAACCTCACTTCACGACCGCGATGCGATTTTCGCCCAAGAGCTCGAGATAATCCAACGAGATCGCGATAAGTTCCTCGTTGTAAGGATTCACCGGAAACACGGGCCGGGTGTCGTCCTGCATGTCGTCAAAGAAATTTTCTTGATCTTTGAGTTTCTCTCGCTCTGCAACAAATTTTTCTTTATTGAGCGTTACCGTCGGATTTTCTTTTTGCTCTAGGTAGCGCTCGATCTTGAGAAGCTCTGCGGAGAAAAACTCCGACTGCTCGCACCGCTGGGCCGAGTTTAATTTCAATTGTTGAATAACTTGGGCGGTTGCGCTGCGATAGTTCGCGTGGGGAATTGGGTGGATGCGATCAAACTCCATCGCAAAGTCGAGATCCGATTCGCCCACTTCCCAATGCGACGTGCGGAACGGCAGCTCCACGTCGGAGAGAACTCCGCGATTTTGAGTGCTGTCGCCACTGGGACGATAGAATTTTTGGATGGTCATCTTCAAAGCACCCCAGTTGGGCCGACGAACGGGCAATACCTTAGGCCCCAATTCAACGAGCGACTGCACGGTGCCTTTGCCGTGGGTGGCACGGTCGCCAACGACGATCCCACGACCGTAGTCTTGAATCGCGCCGGCAAAAATTTCGCTCGCACTCGCGCTAAACTTGTTGATGACCACGACCAAAGGGCCTTTCCAAACCATGCCGGGATGGTCGTCCAAGTAAGGTTGCACGCGGCCGTCGGGGCCTTTCACCTGGACCACGGGGCCTTGGTCGATGAACAAACCGGTCGCCTCGACCGACTCCGGCAAAGAGCCGCCTCCGTTGGTACGGAGATCCATAATCACAAGGTCGACTTCCTGGCGGTTGAAGTCTTCGAGCAGACGACGCATATCGCGAGCGGTACTCTTGTAATTGGGATCGCCGGCGCGACGGCCTTCGATATCCATATAAAAGCTGGGTAGGCTGAGGACGCCGATCTTGGTGGTCGAGCCGTCGGCAGCCGCTTTGGATTCGATAACTTCGGCAGTCGGTTCAGCCTGCTCGCCATCTGCCTCGGCAGGCTTCGTTTCGTTCGGGTCGGAACCATCTGCGCGTCGCTCCACAATTTGACTACGCGCTTCTTTGTCCTTGAGTTCGATATGGGCACGCGTGATGTCGTAAACAACACTTCCCGCATTGCCGGCCTGATTGACTTGCAGGCGGACAATCGTCCCGGGCTCGCCACGAATCAGATGCACGACATCGTTGATTTTCATGTCCACGATGTCGACGAATTCACCCTTCTCGCCTTGCGCCACCGCGACAATGACATCTTCGATCTGAAGTCGGCCATCCTTGTCTGCCGCCCCGCCTGGCACGATCTGCTTGACGATGGTTTCGCCGTACTCCGAGAGTAACGAAGCTCCAATACCATCGAGCTGCAGTCGCATCATGATATTGAAATTTTCCACCGTCTTGGGAGACATGTACGTACTGTGTGGATCGAAGCTCATCGTCACGGCAGTGAGGAACCACTCGAGCAGTTCATCGCTGTCGGTTTGCTCGTAGCGGCGTTTGACGCCTCGATAGCGTTTGTGAAGTTTCTCGATCGCCTCGGCATACTCGACCTCGTCGACGACCTGGACCAAGATGTCGAATTTAACTTTCTTCCGCCACTGCTCGTCGGCTTCCTCTTTAGTTTTTGCAAAGGCGATCTCGTCGGGGTCGAAAACCATCTCTTCGTCGAGCGTAAAATCATGCTCTTCGTCGAGAAGTTGTTGAGCTACGGCGATACGTTCGTCGACACGTTGCAAGAAGACATCGAAGATGCGTTTTGCCAAACTCACGTCGCCTCGCTTCACGTAGTCGTCAATCAACTCCCTTTCGGCTGAAAATTGGTCGATATCGCTTTGCAAGAAGAAGCGTTTCCTCGCGTCGAGACGCTCGAAAAACATGTCCATCGCACGACGCGAAATCTCGTCGTTTACCTTCATCTCGGAGACATGGTTTCGATCCATGAGTGCCGAAACGAAGATCGAGATTCTCTCGTCGGTTCGTGTGGCATTCTGAGGCCGAGCCGAAACGAGCGTGGCGAGCAGCCCGGTCCCAACGGCAGAGAGAATCAAAAGGCCCAAAATGAGAATTCGAGGGCGACGCGATCGTGAGAGGCCCCCTCGTGATCGTTCTCGTCGGGTAGAAGTCCCTAATCGGGAAGAAGTCATAGTCAATCCCTCTGTTGAGTTCCAGTACGATGCTCGCCGATGAACTTTACGCCTAACGAGTCAAAAAAGACGGCCAGAAGAAAGAGAGAGGCCGACCGAAAATGTTTTAGCTAATCTTTTCGTCATACTAGCGATCAACGGCAGTCGGGGCAAGGTCGACGTATTCCTTCCGTGTGCGCAAGTTGATGCTGTCACAGCACTTGGAGGGTGGGGGCCACTTGGGAGGGTTGTGTTTTTTTCCTCCGGCGATCTGTCAGATCGCGGTTACTTCTGTCATCGCGGTTGTTTTGCGGCTCGTGCTTTGTCCCAGCTTAATTTTGGGATAAGGTGTGAGCCGCACGGCGTAGCCGCGGGTTGCGGAGCGTAGCAGTATGCCCCTAGACCCGACGCTAGCGCGTTGCGGCTCACATCCATAATCCTAATTCTTAGCTGGGACAAAGCGCTAGAGAGATTCATCGAGCGCGGAGATGAGTTGCTGGTCCCAACGGGGGAAAATTGCACGCATATCGAGCCAGATGGCGTCGGCCTGCTCGCGACCGAGTATTTGCGGCGAACTGGCTCGCAGCGACTGGGCGAGTCGCTCGGCCCGATTGTCGGCGGGGACTAACTTCAAAGCCCAGGTGGGGCCCGCGTATTTCACCGCACTCGTGTCGTACCAAGCCGAGTCGCATTGGGTCGGATGCGCTTCGGCCACCAAGTCGCTCTCGACAATCAGAGAGGCCAACCTCGCACAACGCTGTTCGAGATTCTCTAACGGCGTCGAGAGAAGCCGTAACGCGGGGATTTTGTGAACGACTTGATCGGCGGCTTGGTAGATATCCAGCGTCGCTACTAGGGCTGCTAAGGCGAGTGGGTCGGCGGCACGGCTTGCGAAAGAGGGTTGCTTGATCAGTTCTTCAAGGCGTTTTTTCCCTCCTAGAAGTATCCCGCAGCGCGGACCGCCGAGCAGACCTGCCCCATCGCAGAGAACCAGGTCGGAACCTGCTTCGAGGCGATCGGCAAGGGTTTCAATATGCGTAAGTCCGAAGTCGGCCGGATCGATCAGACCGAGGTGCTGAGCGACCTCGACGTTGCCGTATTCTTCGATCAATCCGGCGACCGTTTCAAAATTGTTGCCCACCCAGGCTGCTTCCGCTCCGGTGAGTTCTTTTAGCAACGCTTCGACTTGTTTGGACAGCGCGTCCGAGGTTTCATGGTACTCGGACGCTACGAGCATCATCTCGTGAATGGCAGCTTCGGCCAAGGGAGGCGAGGGCCAACGATCGCCCCAAATGGCGCCCGTGGCATTGATGGAAGTACTGGTAGCCGCAGAAGATTCTAACAAACGTCGTGCTAGGCGTTCTGCAAGTTGATGGATCGAGGGGACCAACCCCTGGCCGCTCGACTTGGGAAGGTTCGATCGTAATTCTTCCAAGAAACCGGTGGCTCGTTGAGCGATCGTGGTTTGGTTCACCTGATCGACAATCCGCTCGATGGTCGGATGTTTGAGCAACTCGCTAAGGGAAGGCAGTTTTGAGAGTGGCGGGTCGGGCTTCATGGCTAGGGACTTGCTCGTTTGCGGGAACGGCTTTGCTAGAAGTTCATTCTACCGCATGGCACAAATTATGCGAACCACAATGCGAACCACAATTCGTCATTCGTTATTCGTCATTTGCCCTTGGATTCCCACGTCGCTCGGCGAAGGAAACGGATCGTTCTTGGCTTGTTTCACGACAAGACGTTCGTCTTTCGTGGCGGTCAAACCTGGAAGAACGGAAGACGATTGCCAGCTTTGGCAGCCGATCATGGCAACGAGCATCGCCCACCCGGCTAGGGCTCGACATCGAATGGCCATGGCGAAGCAAATTTTCATGGCAAAGCCCACTACGGATTGAGGCGTGGCTGGTTCATGAACTCGCCCACGGTCTGCGGTACTTTGGATTCTCGTTTTCTCGTAGTCAGTCGTTGCCAAAAAGAAGTCTTTGGTTTCGAAGCACTTCGAGCTACCGGCGCCGAAGCCTCCTTCTTCTGAAACACGGAGAAAAGATCGAGGGTCCCTTCCCAGGCTTTCTTGACCCCGGTCGAAACTTTGGCGTAGCCGGCCGCAAAAGGCGAAAGCAAAGCCGGAGAGCCGCTGTCAGAACCCGAGGGCCAAAGCGGAGGCAACTTGGGTAGCGTGATGGTAGGCATCGTCAGCTTGGGCAGCGTAACCTTCGGCCAAGCAATGCTTGGCCAAGCGACTTGCTTGACGCCTCCGGCGAGCTCCGCATCGTCGAAGTCTCCGGTCGCCTGCGTGACGGTGTTGTTCATGGGCGCATCAATAATCTGAGCGAATCCAAGCGGTGTCGATGCCGAATGGACAGCCCAAGAAAGAACGAAGGCAAAAATGACGCGTTGGGTTATCATACGATAACTCTCCTGTCCCAAGGTACGAGGAGTTTTGGTTTACTTGTTTGATACGCTTTCAGGGAGGCGGGAGTGTTCCAAAAGGGTTCCCTGGCGTCTAGGCGGGTTTTGATGCTGCCAGCTCTTATTCTCCACAGATTGTCGGCTATCGAGCCATCGCTTAGAATGATCTCCAGAATCCTCAAAATATACGGAACTCTCATTTTGCCAAAAATCACGGAAACACTTGGGTTTATCGGGGCAGGTCGGATGGCGACCGCGCTGGCGCGAGGCTGTGTGCAGTCGGGGCTCGTTGAAGCCGGGCGGGTGCTAGCAGTCGACCCGTCGCAGGCGGCCATGCAGGCTTTTGCCGAGGAAATTCCAAATTCACGCGCTGCAAGCAACCATGGGGAATTGCTCGACGGGGCTCAGATCATCGTTCTCGCAGTCAAACCTCAGATCATGCCTGGGGTGCTCGAAGCCATTTCCGAGCATCTGGGCAGTGGGCATCTTGTCGTTTCGATTGCTGCGGGGGTGACACTCAGCACGCTAGCTGCGGCACTACCGACTGGCACTCGGCTGGTGCGGGTGATGCCCAATACGCCATGCCTCGTAGGCTTAGGAGCAAGCTGCTATTCTTGCGGCGCGGCTGCAAGCGAGGGAGATAGCCGGCAGGTTCAGAAAATCCTCGAAAGTGTTGGCGGGGCGTATGAAGTGGAGGAAGATAAACTCGACGCGGTGACGGGACTCTCCGGTTCGGGGCCGGCGTTTGTTTACCGTATGATCGAAACGATGGCCGAGGGCGGCGTGGCGGGCGGATTGACGCAAGAGTTGGCCCTGAAGCTGGCCGCTCAAACTGCCCGCGGCGCAGCGGAGATGGTTTTGAGCACAGGCAGTTCGCCAGCCGAATTGCGTCAGCAAGTCACCAGCCCCGGCGGCACAACGCAGGCAGGCCTAGAAACCCTAGAAAACCTCAGCGGTCCCGACGCATTTCGGGCTGCCGTCGAAGCAGCCACACAACGTTCCAAAGAATTAGGCCGTTAGCGCCGTCCGCCCGGACGGATACCCTCCA
>JAADIN010000228.1 GCA_013151315.1 Planctomycetota bacterium
CGTTCGGAGGGGGATGGGCCATTTGGTGCAACCAAGCTGAACAAGCTACTCTTTTTCTCTGATTTTTTAGCGTATCGGAAGTTTGGTAAGTCAATTACTGGACATCCCTATCAGAAGCTAAACAAGGGGCCTGCGCCGCGTGCATTAGTTCCTATTCGGGAGCAGCTAGAAGCCGAGGAAGCGATTGCACTAGCGGAAAGAGATTACCACGGGTATCCCCAAAAACGAGTGCTCGCACTACGTGAAGCTGACCTTTCCCGTTTTTCTTCCGACGAGATTGCGTTGGTCACGGCGCTGATCGAGGAGTATTGGGGAAGAACGGCGACTCAACTCAGCGATCTCTCTCATGAATTTCGCGGGTGGCAGCTTGCGGAGTACGGTGAAGATATTCCCTATGAACTCATGCTTGTCGAGTTCAAGAAAGAATCCCAAGAGGATCTAGAGATTGACAAAGCTTTGCGGGAAGAATTGCTTGAGCTAAAAGCACAGTGTAGTTAGCTGGTGTGGTTAAATCATGGCAAGAAGAGAAATCAAAAGAACTCAACAATACGAATTGGCGGTAGCAAATCTCGGTGAAACTTTTTCAAATGCACGTAAAATCATCACTGGTGCTGAGTGGTCGCTAGGACGCTCTCCTGAGAGCGATGGCGTACAGGATAGGGAAAGCGGCGTTTGGCGCGCATGCTTGCTAGGTCCAGGATTTCCTGAACACCACATCTACTACGGTTTCGATGACTCGGAAATCAGATTTCTCACAATTAAGCCTTGTGGGGGGCAAGCCTTGTGAGGAAGAGATAGACTAGTCTTCTCTCACGCCACCTTGCGCACGACGCCCGTCACGACGCCGAGCACCTTCACGTTGCGCGAGTAAATCGGCTTCATCGACGAGTTGGCGGGCTGGAGTCTGACGCGGTTTGCCTCGGGATACCAGTACTTCAGCGTGGCTTCGCCGTCATCGGTCATTGCGACGACGATGTCGCCTTTGTCGGCTGTGCGCGCCTTGCGGCAAATCACCAAGTCGCCATCGGCGATCGCGGCTTCGATCATCGAGTCGCCTTTGACTTTCAGGGCAAAGAGATTTTTCTTGCCAAACCAATCGGTGAACTCGAAGCGTTCGGCTTGTTCGATCGCCTCGGTCAGGCTGCCCGCGGCAATTTGCCCGACCAGCGGCATGCCGCGATCTTCGTTGGCCGCCTCGGTGAGCTGGATGGCTCGAGACATGTTCGGCTCGCGGGTGATGATCCCTTTTTTCTCCAACGCTTTGAGATGGCACATCACCCCGTTGGGCGAACGGATGCCGAATTCCTCGCCAATCTCTCGGACGGTAGGGCCGTAGCCTCGCCCTTGGATTTTGGATCGGACGAACTCGAAAACTTCGCGTTGCCGTTTGGTCAGTTGCTCGAAAGACATGCTTTTTCTCTGGGGGAATGTTTGATAGGATTCGGCTTCCGTTGTTATCTTAATATACGTTCGTACACATCTCAAGAGCATCTGTACAGTAGAAGAGAAATTAAGGGAAAATCGATCGGTTGCCGTCCACGGTGCGTCCTGTGAGAATAGGGGGTTTAGATGGGCAGCGATTTTTTGTTAGCCGTTTTGGCGCTAGCTACGGTTTTCGTTGTGAATAGACCGAGTGCAACCTTCTGGCCGTATCCCAAGGACTGCCACAAAAAACGCAAAATGACACAAAAACAAGGAATTAGCCACGGATTGAACACGGATCAAACACGGATCAAAAGGAAGGAAGCCGAGCAGACGTTCCCCTCTTGCTCTTGTCTGTGTTCAATCCGTGGCTATTGAAAATTTTTGTGCCAGACTAAGAAGTTAATTGTTCGTAAAACAGATAAAGCTTTTTGACTGAGCAGCCCATGCCCGATTTAGTACGCCAGGAAGTGATGAATGCGGCCCAGTTGGTCGTCGTGAAGGTGGGTACGCGCGTGCTTTCCCAGGCCGATGGGTCGCTTGACGATCGTCGGGTGGCCAGTATTGCCGGTCAGATCGCGCGGCTTTGGCAAGCGGGGCGGCGAGTGGTGTTGGTCAGCAGCGGGGCCGTCGGGGCCGGTTTGGGACGGCTTGGGCTCTCGGCTCGACCGACCGATATGGCTCAATTGCAAGCCGCCGCGGCCATTGGGCAGAGTCTTCTTATTGAATCGTACAATCGGGCGCTCGAGCCTCATCGGCTTCATGCCGCGCAGGTGTTGCTTACGGCCGAGGACTTGCAAGACCGGCTGCGCTACTTGAACGTCCGCAATACGCTGCTGGCTCTTTTTAAGTGCGGTGCCGTTCCGATCATCAACGAAAACGATACGGTCAGTGTCGACGAACTGCAACTCAGCTTTGGCGACAACGATCGCTTGGCGGCCTTGGTGACCAATCTCATTCGCGCGCCGCTCTTGGTGTTGCTCTCGGATATCGACGGATTGTACGACGGCGATCCTAGCGATCCGTCTACGAAAATCGTATCAGTGGTGACCGACCTGAGTTCGGCCCAATCGAATTTGGTGTGCGACCGCAAGGCGGATAAGCAGCTTAGCACGGGTGGGATGACCAGCAAGTTGCAGGCCGCTCGGATTGCGACTTCGGCGGGCGAAAATGTGGTGATTGCCAATGGGCGGCAAGACCGGGTCCTCGATCAAATCCTCGCCGGCGAAGAAGTGGGAACGCTCATTTTGGCCGAGGGCAAGGCGATCGACTCTCGCAAACGCTGGATCGGTTGGAGTGCCAATCCGGCCGGCCGGTTGACGCTCGACGCCGGAGCATGCGTTGCGATCCAGAAGAAGGGGCGCAGCTTGCTTGCGGTCGGCGTTTCGGCGGCGGCGGGCGATTTTTGCAAGGGCGATGTCGTCGCGATTTGCGATGAGGCAGGAAAAGAATTTGCTCGCGGGCTGATCAACTACTCGGGCGACGAAATGCGAGTCATCGCAGGTCAGTCGACCGAACGCATTGCTGAGATTCTGGGGAGCTGTCCTTATGATGAAATCATTCATCGCGACAATCTGGTGAATCTCAGCTAGTGCTCTGGAAATTGAGAGTTGGCTAGGTGGCCGGAGACGTACTTTAGGTAGCCGGAGGCACACACTAGGTAGCCGGAGGCACACTTGCCTCCGGGTTCTCCGGACCGCGTGGCGGTCCGGCTGCTACAAAAGATGGCAATCGGGCTGCTTCCTAATTACACTGAAGAAGGGATCCTTTCTTTTCTTCCTCTACTGGGAGCACCAGCGATGCGTAATTTTTTGGCGATTGCACTTTTAGCTTCGGTGGCGACATTGGCGGTCCATTCTCTCCAAGCCGAAGAGCCGGTTGTCGGCGAACCGGTTGCGCAGGCGGCGGTGTCTTCAGCTCGTTCGCAGATCGTTACCGTAGAACTTATTCAGGCGCACCACGAGTATCAGTTGGCCAAGCTGCGGATGCACGAGTACCGATTCGTGACGCTTCCTCGGCAACGTCGCAATTTGGCAGAGCAAACCAAATTTACTGAGGCCGAGATTGCCGTGTTGAATCGACGACTGCGCGACTATCGACCGTTCTTGCGCGTGGGGGAATATTCGCCTGTGCGAACGGCTGCCCAGGAGCATCGTCTTGCGCTCATGGATGCCGAACAGCAGTTGGGGCGACTCAAGGACGAGCGACTTGGGCTCTTGCGATTGACTCGCCAGTACAACCAGCTTTATCAGTTGGACGTGCTGCAGGCGGCGACGCGGTTGGCGCTGGCGCGGCGAGCGGTGGAGGTGCAGTCCGGGGGCGGGGACGCCCCGGCTCGCTAGGTGGGGTGAGCGGCTTGGGCGGTGCGTGTTACATTGACTCGTTTCCAATTCGCACCTGCCATCACGAGTTTTCTATCCGTCATGAAAGACCCCATTCAAGCGATTCCTCTCGAGAATCTTGCGGTCGCGTTTCTTCCGGTTGCGGTCGTGGTTGTGATTCTCTTCCGCTGGTCGATTGGCGGAAGGACGACCCTTTATGCGATGGCTCGGATGCTTATCCAGCTGTTGTTGATAGGCTATGTGCTGGCCTTTATTTTTGAAACGAAAAACAGCTTCGTGGTGTTGGCTGTGCTGTCGGGCATGTTGCTGATTGCCAGTTGGATTGCGCTCCGGCCGCTTCCCGAAAAGCACTTTGTCAAGGCGCTTGGGGCGATCGGTTTGGGAGGCGTGACGACGTTGGTTCTTGTCACCCGTGGCGTGATGGACTTGGAGCCGTGGTACGATCCGCAAAAGCTGATCCCGCTGGCGGGAATGATTTTCGCTGGGGCGATGAACGCCGTCAGCTTGGCAGGCGAACGGTTTTATGCGGAGACCGGTCGGGACGTTCCCTATGAGGAAGCACGACGAACGGCGTTGTCGGCGGCGCTGATACCGATCACCAATTCGCTGTTTGCCGTGGGGCTCGTTTCGTTGCCGGGAATGATGACCGGGCAGATTCTCTCGGGCGTCGATCCGTTGGTCGCGGCCCGGTATCAAATTATGGTGATGTGTATGCTGTTTGGTTCGTCGGGGATCTCGGCGGCTTGTTATTTGTCGTGGGTGCAAAAAACCGACCGGGACGGTCGGGCTATCTAGGCTTTTCCAGTACCCAGCGGACCAGCATTCCTAGGCCATCATTAAAATATCGCCACGAGACGGGGAAGAAAGTTAGATAGCGGTTGTAGGTTTGCACGTCGACGAGCTCGAGTGCCCGCTCGCGATTGGCGACCAAGTTGTCGAACCAAGCCCGTAGGGTAGGGCGGTAGTCGTGAATGGTTCGCTGGGCAATGCGAAACCCGGCTTCCTCGAAATCTTTGGTGAGGGTGCGGTAGGCCGACCCGATGGAACCGGGGAAATAGATTTGCGAGCAGATTGCGGTCGCGAAGAGGTGCTCGGGCAGACGACAGAAAAAATGGTTGACTAGGCGTCCCCCTGGCTTGAGTGTGGCGTAAAGTTTTTTTGCCAGCGGAGCCACTTCTTTGGGCCGCACATGTTCCCACGCGCCGATGGAATAAATTTTGTCATAAAACTCGGCTTGGTAGTCGCGAGTGATAAAATTGTCGAATTCAACCTGAAAACCGTTGTGCTGCTGGTTGTAGGCGACTTGTTCTTTTGACAAGGTGATACCGAAGAGGTTTTCCTTGTCGCCCGTGTGTTGGTGGATGCGCCGGAGCATGGAGCCCCAGCCACAGCCGAGCTCCAGAATCTTGTCGCCCGGCTGAGGGTCGATCAGATTCAGAATAAAGTCGGCCTTGTTTTGTTGGGCGTCTTCGAGGGTATCTTCGGGCCGGTTGAAATCGGCGCAGGTGTAGAACATGTATTTCTTGTCGAGAAACAGCTCGTAGAAATCGTTCGACACATCGTAATGTTCAGCGATGCCGAGGACATGGTCTTGCTTCATTTTTGTGCGAAGTAGGGGCCATCGCAGCGGGCGCAGGGGCCAGTGGCGAGCGACAAAATCATAAGCGGCCGGATTGTTGCCTGTGATCAGTTCCCAAGTTGGCTCGGCTTCGAGTGGTTGGGGCGAGCGGATAAGATTCTTTAGCCCTGCGTAAGAGGGGCCGTAGATTAACGCTTCGAGGGGAAACAGCAGAGGTCGCATGGAGGGCTCGGCAGATAGGGGTGCGAAACAGCGAAATCGGCTTCGTGTAGGTCTGTGAGTATGGAGGAGGGGAGGGGGGGCTGCAAGTAGCACAGCGGTCGGGACTTGCTATAATTGGGCCGCAGGCTTCCCTACGGCACCATTCACTGGCGAATTGACCCTATGCCCAAGAACGTTTTAGGCACCGATTTAGCAACGTGTTCCTTGTCGCCGAGGACCGGTTTTTATCGCGATGGCTGTTGCCGTACAGGTCGCGACGATGTGGGCCTGCATACGGTTTGCATTCAAGCGACCGCGGCTTTCTTAGATTTTTCGCGTTCGGCGGGCAACGATCTGAGTACACCCATTCCGGAGTACGATTTCCCAGGAGTCGAGCCTGGAGACCGCTGGTGTTTGTGTGCGACGCGTTGGAAGGAAGCCCTGCAGGCGGGCGTGGCTCCGCCGGTGGTCTTGGAGGCCACGCATATTTCGACGCTTGAATTTGTCGACCTGGAAGATTTACAGTTACACGCGGTGGAAGTCTCGTCGTGAAAAAGTCGTGAACTGTTGGGCGGTTGAGGGATTGCTCGTTGTGGCTTAGAATCGAGGGGGTTGTCGTTTTTTCCTCCGGCGATGCATCGCATCGCGGCTGTTTTGTCAGATCGCGGCTATTTCTGTCGCATCGCGTTCTGTCGCATCGCGGCTATTGTTTTCCTCCAGCCTAGCGCCTTTCTTCATGAGCGAACTGAATCACGAGTGTGGCGTTGCCGCGATCTATCACCTGCCGGGCGAGGAGATTAGCCCTCTTTGTCCGCCTCAGGGGCCACGCGAAATCTCGCGATTGATGCCTCGGATGCTTTTGGACATCCAAAACCGCGGGCAGCTTTCTGCGGGGATGACTAGCTACAATCCCGATCGGCAGCAGTTGCTCGATACCCACCGCAAACTGGGGACCGTCAACCAGGCCTTTCGGCTTAATCATCGGGGCAAGTCCGAAAGCCTGATGCGCAAGTACTCGGGCTCGGCCGCGATCGGGCATGTGCGCTACGCGACTTGCGGGGCCGACGATTGCAGCTACGCCCAGCCCTTCGAACGGCACCATTTGCAGAAACACAAATGGTTTAGCTTTGCCTTCAACGGCCAGCTTGCCAACTACACGCAGCTTCGCGACAAGCTGCTCGACGAAGACGATCATCATCTCACTCGGGCGACCGACACCGAGATCATCATGCACGAGATTAGCCGCGAGTTGTCGGGCGATCGTCGGATGCCGCTGGTCGACGTAATGCGTCACCTTGCCACGCGTTTTGATGGGGCGTACAGTCTGGCGATGCTCAATGCGCAGGGCGAGATGCTGGTGGCTCGCGACCCGCTAGGCATCAAGCCGATGTGCATCGCGATCGAGGGCCCTCTGTTTGCCGCGGCGAGCGAGAGCGTCGCTCTGGCCAATCTGGGCTTTGCCTCCGACTCGATTCGTTCGCTCGAAGCGGGCGAAGCGGTCACGATTTCTGGCGGAAAAATCAGCATCGAGCGGTACAGCGACAACCCTCGTCGGGCCCATTGTTTTTTCGAGTGGATTTATTTTGCCAACGTCGCGAGCACCCTGGACGAGCGGAGCGTTTATCTCTCGCGAAAGACGTTGGGCGAAGAATTGGCTCGCGTCGAGGACTTGGAAATCGACGACACAACGATTGTTGTGCCGGTGCCCGATACGAGCAAAGCGGCCGCCGACGCGATGGCCTACAAACTGAAGGTGCCGAGTATCGAGGGGCTGATTCGCAATCGCTATTCGGGCCGCACGTTTATCGAGACGGGCGACCGCCGGGCCAAAGCGGAGGCCAAGTACACGCCGCTGCCCGAGGTACTTGAAGGACGCCGGGTGTTGTTGGTCGAGGATTCGATCGTCCGTTCGACCACCATGCGCGTCTTGATATCAAAAATCCGAAAAATTGGTCGGGCGAAGGAAATTCACGTTCGCGTCGCTTGTCCGCCGATCGCGGCGCCCTGTTTTTATGGCATCGACATGTCGACCATTGGCGAACTTTTCGCGCCGCCCTTTCTGAAAGAAGGACAGACGCCCGAGCAGATGTACCAGGCGATGGCGGAAGAATTGGGCGCCGACTCGCTCCGCTATTTGCCCGTCGAGTCGATCGCTCGCGCCGTCGCCAAGCCGGCCGAGCAACTCTGCCAAGCCTGTCTCATCGGCGAATATCCCACGCCCTGTGGCCAAAAACTCTACGACATCGCGCTGGAGAATTACCGATCGAGCAGCGACGACTCATCGAGCCGTACCTACGAGACGGTTTAGAGTTGTGCTCCGGCGATCTGTCAGATCGCGGCTACTCGAGAAACTGAAGTGGCTTGACGCATCGTCGGAGGCAGTTCATTCTTTCACAAACTCGGCCCGATAGACCGGGTCTTCATTCATCCGAGTGCGGCGTTCGAAGTGGGTATGGTAGTCGAGGTCGTGCTCGGCGGTCCGTCGAGGCACCTCGATCGGCCCGGCCAGCGAAGTCTGCTCGGAGATCAGCTTTAGCGTCACGTCAAAGTATTCTTTCACGTCGGTCCAAAAGTGCAGCCGGCCTTGGGGCTTCAGTGTCCGAACGACATCGGCCAGAAACGGTTCGTTGAGCACTCGTCGACACCGGTGTCGTCGCTTCCACCACGGGTCGGGGAAGTAGACATGCACGGCGACGAGCGATTCGTCGGGCAGGATTTCGCGGAACAGCCGTAAACCATCGCCATAGACCGAAATCGCATTGCTGAGATTTTGCTTCAGCAGGCGGGCTGCGGTGAAATGCGCATATTTGCGTGCGACTTCAACACCTAGGAAATTGTGGCCCGGATTGTTGATCGCTGCGTTCTGCAAAAACAGCCCTTTGCCGCTTCCCATCTCGACCTCGAGCGGCGCATCTTGGCCGAAGAGCTCGCTGGTATCCCATGGCATGGGCAGCTTGTCGACGGTGCGCAAGTGAAAAGAGAGATCGAGGTCGGGTTCAAGCTTCGGTAGTGCGCGTCGGCCCATTTTTGAATGCGAACTTCGGGAACGGGTAAAGCCAGGGGGTTGCAACCCCCTGGCTTGCGCCAGGATAGTATCATCTCAACAGTTGTCTCGCAGCTCTTCCACCGGCAAGGGGATGGCTCGGATCTCGCCTTCGCAGACCAATCGGGTATCGACGAACTCTTGAAACCGGCTGACGACCATCCGGCCTCTCCGTAGTTTAATGATTTGCGTAACGATTGTGAGTCGATCGCCGGGTAGGACCGTTTCGCGAAACCGAACGTTGTTGAGCCCTCCCAAGCCGACCACCACTTCGCCGCCCAGTAGGTCGTGGCGGCATGCGTGGAACGAGCAAACCTGGGCTGCGGCCTCGCACATCATCACCCCCGGCATGAGCGGCATCCCCGGCATGTGGCCTGCGACCCAAAACTCTTCCGGAGAGGTGTCTCGATAGCCGATGCAGATATTTCTCTCGGGGTCGTCGTAGACGATCGCGGTGAGCTGTTCCATCGCATCGCGCTGGCGATTGTAGCGGCGAATCGCCTCGAGGTCGGCAACGACCTGAGTCGTGTCGATTTCCTGAGGATCGAGGATCCAATCTTTGCTGGCCACCTTTACCTCTAGGTTTTCACCTTCTGTCGACGATTCTTACGAGGACGGCTGTTCGCCGGACGTTTGCCGTGATTGGCTTTTTTGACTTTGCGACCAGGTTTGGCCATGACGGACTCCTACGGAGGATGCGAGTGGAGGGGTTGTTTTGGACCCAAGAGTTTAACAGATGCCCGCAGGACTAGATAGCCCCATGCTTTGCGTGGGTAATCTAACGGCCCACGCTTCGAGGCCGTGGGCTTTTTTCTCGGTCGAGAACGGGATTACTCTGGGTGGGAGCGGAACACTCTGCCCTAGCGACGACGACCATACGTCAGCAAAAGCAGCATACCGCCAAG
>JAADIN010000174.1 GCA_013151315.1 Planctomycetota bacterium
CCCCCAAAACAAGAAAAAACACGGCCACACCAGAGCGAACCCCCAAACCAACAAGCCCGTTTCGTCCTTTTGGCACTAAACCCAGGTGCAATACGCCAAAGCCTGACAGCCTGTACGGCTGGCAGCAGCAATGCGACCAAGACGCCGATGACCGACGGCGAAGAGGTGTCGCTAGCGATTTTCTCAACTGACAAAGCCAAACAATCACGATTCGATGTGGACCGTTGCTCCTGAATTATTTGCCTGACAAATGGCGATGTGGCAGTGTTGAATGTCGGCGTGCTGGCCGAGTTGACCGACCAAGGCCTTGGCAGAGGACTCGTCTTTTGCAATGGCAAACACGGTCGGGCCCCAGGACGATTGGCCGACGCCAGGGATGCCGAGTTTGCGAACGGTCTCGATGAGTTCGGCGATTTCGGGCGAAGCGAATGGGCCGCCTTGGGCGGCGGCAAAGCACTCGCCGGCGCGGTAACCGTAGAGGTAGATCCCTTCGCTGAAACCTTGCCAATCGGCGTCTCGCACAGCGGGGAGAATTTGAGTGTCGATCAACTGCTGCAGGTGCCGGGTGACCTCGGCTGGGACGGGAGGGAGTGAGGCGATTGCTTGGGTTTCTCGTTCGCCTGCTAAGCCGCAAGTGGCCGGATGTCGGATGAGGACTAATCGCCAGTCAGGTGGTACCGTTTCTCTTGCTGAAATTTTTCCTAGCGGTTCGTCGGGTAATTTTCCGGCATCGACTAAAAGCCCGCCGTGCAAGAATCCGTATGTCCCGATCGCGGATCGCTTGCCGCGGCCGCTCATCTGGCTGAGCAAGTCGGCATCGCGCCAAGGGATTTTGAAGTACTCCGCCAATCCAGCCGCTACAGCTAGGCCCAGTTGTGTGCCGACGCCGAGACCGACATGGTCGGGCGGAGCAGAGAGGATTTTTATGTGGCAAGTGGGCGGCGAGGGCAACTGCCGATGTGCGGCGAAAGCTAATGCGAAATCTTGGGCCCGTTTGTGGTGCGGGCCCTCGACCTCAAAAGAATCGGCGGACGAAACTTGCAGCGTGACGCCCGCGCCGTCGAGCATCATTCCGAGACCGCTAAATTGGCGTCCCACACCGCCGAAACTGGAGAGGCCAAAGTGGAGCCGCCCAGGCGTTTGAATTTTGATCGTGCGACTCATGCTGGCTGCTCGATCTTGTGATAGATCGCGTTGCAAAGAAACGCGAACGCTTTTTTTTCTTCCGAGCTGGCTGTCTTTTGGAGTGGCGATTCAAGTCGCTTCAGTTCGGCCCGGATGTCTGCAGCCGGCAATAAATGGACTCGCGTTGCCAAGATAGCGGCCTCGAGGACGGCATGTTTTGCTCGGTTGAAGCCCAGAAAGTCGCGGTTGCAGCCAGACTTGACGGTGTTTGCGACGATTTCGGTTCGCTCTTGTGAGTCGTCTAGGCTCTTTATCTCAAATGCATACCAACGACATGCGTCGATAAGAACCAAACCGTCGAGTGAGGGCAGGGGATCGGGTTGGCCGAGGGCTGCTTGGGCAAAGAGCAATACGTCGTCGGTAACGTGAAAGACGCCGTGGCTGGTGCGTTTTAAGTTTTGGTAAGTCGTTGAGGTGCGGTAGGGGCGGAAAATGAACTGGGTGAGGGAGGCGTCAACGATCGGACCCATGGGCGAAATATTGACGGTGTCGTCTTCGTTGCGCGTGGTGACGATGCCTTCTAATATCCGGCCATCGACGCCAAGTTTTGGTAAAAGGTTTTGCATGGCGGCATTGTAACACGACTCGCGAGAGGCGTGCTGTATTCAACAAAACACGACTCGGAGAGGCGTGCTACTCAAAAAGTGACCGGTTGTTGTGGGAGCGTAGGCGGCTCTCGTGGGATGGTGCGACATTCGGCTGCCTGGAGTTGGCAAACCTCGGTTTGAGTTGCCAGGCCAGAAATCGCGAGAAAATTGGCCAGCAGTTGGTAGCCATGTTCCGTGAGCACGGCTTCAGGGTGAAACTGCACACCGAAGACCGGATACTCCGCATGCTCGATTGCCATGATCATACCGTCCTCTGAAGTCGCCGACACTCGCAAATCGGGTCCAAGAGAATCTCGCTCGACGACGAGCGAATGGTAGCGGCAGGCGGTAAACGGAGAGGGGATGCCTTTGAATAATTCGGTCTGCTGATGTTCGACCAAGGAAGTACGACCATGCAAGGGTTCTTGGGCACGCACAACCTGTGCTCCCAACGCGGCGGCGATCGTTTGATGTCCTAAGCAAATGCCTAGCATGGGCAGCTGGTTATAAAATTCGCGAACGATCGCGGTAGAACCCCCGGCTTCGGCAGGAGTACATGGTCCCGGCGAGAGCACGATCGCGCGGGGCGCGAGCCGCTCGACCTCTGCGACATCGATAGCATCGTTGCGCACCACGTGCGTCTCTTGGCCCAAACGCTCGAAGTAGCGGGCCAAGTTGTGGACGAAGCTGTCGAAATTATCGAGGAGGAGGAGCAAGGAAGAGCTAGGGGCTGGGGGCTAGAGTGGAGAGCAGGCCTCGCGCTTTGTGCCAGGTTTCTCGGTATTCGTCGTCGGGGTTGGACTGGGCGACAATGCCGCCGCCCACGGGAAGTTGCCACCAACCCCTGCCGGCGGTGACCGTTCTTATGAGGATACTACTATCCATCTGCCCGTCAAAGCCTAGGTATCCAAGCGACCCGCAGTAGGCCCCGCGTGTCGTCGGCTCGAGTTCGGCGATGATCTCCATGGCGCGAATTTTTGGGGCTCCGGTGATCGAACCTCCAGGAAAACAGGCGCGTAGCAAATCAAACGCGGACGCATTCTCTCGAAGGGTCCCACGGACGACTGAGACAAGGTGTTTTACGTAGGCATAGGTTTTTAGTTGGCAAAGTTTGGCGACGTGAACACTCTCAGCAGTGCAGACGTGAGAAAGATCGTTGCGCATCAGGTCAACGATCATCACATTTTCAGCACGATCTTTTTCGCTCATCTGCAACTCGTCGCCAGCAAAGAGATCGGCTTCGGGGTGGTGAGAACGGCCGCGTGTTCCCTTGATCGGGCGGGTTTCGACTTGGTTGCCACGAAGTGTCAAAAAGCACTCGGGCGAAGTGCTACAAATTTGCCAAGGGCCCAGGTCGAAGTAGCCAGAATAGGGTGCCGGGTTTTGTTCTCGTAGTCGTAAGTAAAGTTCAATCGAACTACTGCGAGCAGGGCAGAGAAGCCGTTGTGCCAAGTTGACTTGAAACACGTCGCCGGCATGAATGTAGGCGACGGCCTGTTCGATCATCGACCGATAGGCGTCGGGCGAGAGGTTGCTGGTGACGTTGGGGATGCCTATGTCGAATTGTTCGGCGATCTCCGCTTGCGCTATTGCTGTGGAATTATGGGCCGCGAAGACGCAAGCGAGGGGGGCGGGCGGGTTGGTTAGCCATTGTTTTGCTTGGTTTAGGCGATCTTGGGCGCGCGCTCTGCGTGCTTGGGGGTCGGTTTCAGGGAAACCTTGCGAGATGATCCAGGCTTGCTTCTTCTCGTGATCAAAAGCAAACACCACGTCGTACAAGCCGATGGCGAGCGCGGGAAGCGGGAGGTCGTCGATTGCAGCAGCGGGCAGCTTTTCTAAGCTCCGTGCCAACTCGTAGCCAAATAGCCCCGCCGCGCCCCCTTGAAACGGCGGCAAGTCGGGCCGCGTCGAAGTGCGATACGGTTTCCAAGAGGTTTCGAGTTGAGCTAAGGCATCGCTTCCATCGACGGGAACAGAAAACCATTGGAATGGATCGACGGCAACAAACGAAAAACGTCCGTGGTTGCCGTCGCCACTTGCGCTATCGAAAAAAACCGGATACGGCCGAGAAGCGAGACGCGAAAAGACTTCGACCGCCGTCCAATCTTCTTGCAGCGGCTCGGCGAGAGGCATTTCATGTTGCGTCGGCTGGGTCACGGGGCGTCGCTCCGCCGGGTTCGCTTGAGGCGGTGCGACTGCTCGGGCCGTGTTGCCAAACCCCAGTCGAGTGATTCATCCTGTTCGTAGGTTTTGCCGAGGGTGATCGCGGTGAGCGCTTTGCACATTTCGTAGCCAAGATAAAATGCGTGGTCCGCGTCGCAATCGCGCAGCTGCTGCATGATTACAAACGGATCGGCGTCGTGGAGATGGAGGTTGCGGCTGACCAGATGTACCTCCCCGGCGGCGGCAAAGATGCGATAATTGTTGTCGCGTACGTCCGTTGCCAATTGGGCAATTTGCTCCGAGGAAGACTCGACGATTTGCTCATCTCGCAGCATCAGCAACTTCGGTTCGAGATGCTTGGGAGGAACGCTTTCGTTCACGGCATGAAACATGAGCCGTCGAGCCAAGTCACACTCGCGTACGCTGCTTCGGGCCCAGTTAATCACTTGCGTCGTGAGTACGCTACGAATGCCCAGTTCTTGGCAGAAGCCGAGTAGCAAGGTATTGATGCCAGCGGAATCGACATCGGTCAATTCCGTGAGATTGCCGATACCCATCATTATTTCGGCGTCAGGATAGCGGCGGCGCACGTCGAGGTAGCGCCCTAAGCTGGGGGCAAAACCGAAAGCGATGGGCTCCAAGATGGGATCGATTCGTAGCGGAACGCCCGCCTGAGCTAAAAAGTCGATGGTCTCGTCCAAACCGACTAAACCTTTTGGTTGGTCGGGAATCGCAATTACCTCAACACCCCAATCGACGGCCGCCTCGCGGTTCGAACTGTTGACGCTCAATACCAGTTCCGCCCCAGCACGAACGGCAGGTTCAATTTCACGCGGATTGAGGCTATCGATCGACACCCGATGCCCTTCGTCACACAGTGCTCGAACGACTTCGCCCACCCCCGACCAAGCATCTCCCGGCTCGCACCCCACATCGATCCAATTCGCGCCATCCGCACGAAGGGCCGCAGCCTCACGAAGAATTTCTTTCCTCGAAAGTTGCGGACAATGATTGATTTCGGCAAGGATCTCGATGTCGTAACTACCGTAATCCAAAGGCAGCGGGTCGCGAGAAAAAAAGTTTGGCAATTGCCGGAGATCGCGTGGCCCACGCTCGACCGACAATTTCAATTTCGCCTCCAAAGGTTCAAGGTCTCCTCCACAGTAACCAGGAATGAGTACGCGCGTCGCTGAGTCGGGAACCTGAATACGCTTGGCAATCCAAGCAGGCGTCATCAGTGCTGCGACGGTGATTGGAAGCACGTCAATGGAATACTGAAAACCAACTTGCGCAGCAAGCGATGGCACGATGCTTTCCAGTGCGTGTTGCGCCAATCGCCCCGTAACAAAATGAATGTGCTGCTGCTCCATTTAAGCTCGGCCGCCATTGACGTGAAGTATCTGACCAGTGATGAACGACGCTTCGGGGGAAACGAGAAATCGAGCTGCGCGGGCAACGTCTTCGGGCGTTCCCCAGCGCTGGAGCAGCGATTCGCTCGTCGCGCGCTGCTGCCAATAGTCGGAAGCTTCTTCGCCCCATTCGGTTTGAATCCACCCTGGGGCAAGGCAGTTGACTCGCACGTGTGGGGCCAGCGATTTGGCCAAGCTTCGCGTAAATGCCATGATTGCCCCCTTGGTGGTCGCAAACATTTCGCCACTCTCGCCTGCCATGCCGATTTCGGCCTGATCCCAGCCCATGTTTAATATCACGCCGCTTCCACGTTGCTTCATGCGCTCGCCCACCTCGCGCGAAAGTTGCAATGTGCCTAAAACGTCGACTTCCCAAAGTCGCTCGAGTTTTTTCTCAAACGACCAATCGGCAGGCTGGCCCGTAAGAACGTCGGCGCCCGCATTGTTAATCCAGATGTCGACGGGCCCAAGTTGCCAACAGCGCTCGACCAACTCGGTACGTTCTTCAGGAAGCGAAAGGTCGCTTTTGAGTGCGTGTCCGCGAAGGGCGGTAGCGAGCTCTTCTGCCACTTCGTAATTTTGAAATCCGTGGACGATCACCTTCGCACCGGCACCTGCTAGGTGCATTGCTATTGCCCGGCCAATGCCACTCGAGCTACCGGTCACCACCGCACTTTTTCCTGCCAATGAGTTTCCTGCCAATGAGGTCGCTTGATCGGACATGAACTACGAAACCTGGAACTACCGGAGTGAACAAAAAAACGATAAAGTACGGTAATTGGTTGTAGTCGTCACGGCAGCAACTCGCAAGCGAGCCCTGTTTTATGAGCACAAAAAATGTCGTCCTCCGCCGAAAAGACGCCGCCCCGCCCCTGGTTTCCCTTCGTCTGGACGGGCCTCCTTGCTGGCATGGGTTTGCTCGTCCAGTTCAGCGAGACCGACCAAGGAACCAAAAACACAGTTTTGATATTCGTGTCTCTGCTGATCGGGATTGGTTTGTCGATTTGGTTGATTCGTTACCGCGGGATTTCCCGACGTGTGCGTTGGAGTCTCGTGGTGGTTCCTTGGCTGGTTCTGCTTGGTTTCTTTTCGTTGGTTGAATTGATCAACAATGGCGACATCGGAGTGGTAGGTTGGCGTTGGCGATTGTCTGCGCAGCTCGACGAGCGATTGGCGCTTCCTGAAAAGGGCACTTCAATCACCGACTGGCAAACCACTCCCCAGGACTATCCGCGATTTCTGGGAAATGGCTATTGGGCGGAAATCGAAAACGTCGAGCTTGCTACCGACTGGCAGGCGAATCCTCCCCAAGAATTGTGGCGCCGAAAAATCGGTGCCGGTTGGTCGGGGTTTTCCATAGTAGGCCACTACGCAATCACCCAAGAACAGCGGGGCCCTGATGAACTGGTGGCCTGCTACGAAATTTGTACCGGGGAGATTGTCTGGACCCACTCCGACCCGGTCCGTTGGGATCCTAACGGTAGCGGCGCTCTTGGGGGCATCGGTCCGCGCGCGACGCCGACGATTTACGACCAGCGAGTGATTACGCAGGGAGCGACCGGCATCGTCAACTGTTTGGATGCTCTTACTGGCAGCGTCCTTTGGTCGCACGACACTTTGGCGGAGAACAACACCAGTAATGTCATGTGGGGAAAGGCCGGCTCGCCACTCGTGGTGGTTCGCGAAGAGGGCGCCGACATGGTGGTCATTAGCGTAGGCGGAGCGAAGGGCCGTTCGCTGATCGCGTATGACCTTGAGAGTGGCGAGGAGATTTGGGCAGGGGGCGATCGCCGATCGTCCTACGCTTCGCCCGTGCTGGCCGAACTTGCGGGCCAAAAGCAAATTTTTTCGGTGAACGAGCATTTTATCACCGCCCATCGTGTCGACGATGGCACGGTGCTTTGGGAGCATCCTTGGCGCGGCAACAGCGATACCAACGCGACCTGCTCGCAGCCGATTCCGCTTTCGAGAGATCGCGTCTTTCTCTCCAAGGGATACGGCATCGGCTCTTCCCTGCTGCAATTGACGGCCGCCCAGGACGACTCGATTCAGGTGAGTCCTCTATGGCAGCCCCATGTGAAACAAGTGATGAAGACCAAGATGGGCAACGCCGTCGTCCGCGGGGAGTTCATGTATGGACTCGATGCGAGCTTGCTTGAGTGCATCGAAATCAGTACGGGTAGGAAGCGTTGGAAGAAGCGGCGCACGCCTAGCATTGGTCACGGGCAAATTCTCTTGATTGGCGAGGCGATTCTGGTGCTCACAGAAACGGGCGAAGTGCTACTCGTCGAGGCGTCGCCTAAAAAGTACCGCGAGCTAACCAGCATACGGGTCTTCCCCGAAGATCAGGTGACGTGGAACAATCCAGCGTTTTCGGCACCGTACCTGTTGCTGCGCAATGCAGAGCAGGTTGCGTGTTACGAATTGCCGCTGAAATAATTCCTAAGCCAAGGGGTTGCAACCCCTTGGCTTTACGACGGTACATTCTCCAATAGCCAGTCTTCGAGAATGACATGTCTCACGTGGGGGGCACGCAGGAGCGTTGCGTCCGACGGCAGCAGCGCCGCCAACCAGGGGCGGCGTGCTAAGCCTGAAACGGCTCGCATTCCCAAGCTGCCTAGCGACGAGCCCGTCGTTTGTTCTTGGATATTTTCGCTCAGCCGACGAAAAGTCGACGGGATGACTTTGGGTTCGGGGCCCACGTGAATGACGGTTTGGACCCCGATGGCTAGGGTCTCGTCGATCGCATCCCAGAGTCGCTGGGGGTGATCGACCCAACGCCGCAAGATGTCGCGGGCCGAGTGGTCACCGTAACTCATTTTTCCTGTCACGAGCGAGAGGACCGGAGGGTTGGGCGGCGTTAGTCCGCCGGTCATCGTTTCCATCATCACCGAAGCCCGGTCGGGCAAATTTTTCTGACGCACGATCGGCGTATGCAACGGCGGCCATCGGTTGGAGTTCACCCGAAGATGGGCCCGCTTGGGCAACAAATCGTGCATCACTTCTTTGAAACGGTGAATTGTTTCCTCCTGTCCGATCAAGAGATACGTATTGGGCGAAAGCTCGGCGGAAATCCCGAGCGTCCCTTTTCCTTCGCCGGTTATCTGCAAACAGAGACGCTCGACGTCGGTCTCATTGATCGTGGGTCCGCGCGAAAACAAGATGCCCATCCGAATGTTCTTGGCCAGCTCGACCGAGTCGGCTGCCAGCCCCAGTGGCACGCGAATCATTTCGTCCATCGGTACCACCCCACCAAAGCTGATCGCAACCAACTCGCCTAGACTGTAGCCGAAAGCCAGTTGTGCCCGCGAGGTCTCGACCCCATGCAATTCGTCCAGAAGACGTATTTGCGCTACTTCCATGGCGACAATCAGCGAGATCGACTCGGCATAGTGGTCGAGCCCAGGTTCGATCGCGGAATCAACGAGCCCTGCAAGGTCGACGGGCTTGCCGACGAATTCTGCGCAGATTTTGCTAAATCGGTGCAATTCTTCCACAACGACATCGTGATAAGCATCGCAGGCGAGCAGTTCGGCACTACGGCCCAGATTGGTGACATTGTAGCCGCGGAACGCTAAGGCGGTGGCAGTGATGTCTGCGGTGATGCTTGATTCCATGCCGATGCTCGGGAGGAGAGATGAGTTGGGAAGTGCGGGTGCCATTGTAGCGTTTGTAACGCCTTTAGTGACAGAGAAGTATTTTCAACGATGCCCAGCCATTTCTGACCTACTCTTTTTGTAAGAAAACTGCCGGGTGCCACTGCTGGCTTGCCAAGCATTGGATATCAAGTACACGTTTTGCACTGATGGACAAGCCAGCCGTGGCACCCAACTCGCGCCGAGACTCTACCAATCAAGCGATACTCTACCAATCAAGGAGCCAAATCGATGCTTACCGCACGCGCTATTATGACCGAGGATATCGTAACGATTCATCCCGAGGCAACGATCAAAGAGGCAATCGAGTTGCTTTTGACACGG
>JAADIN010000047.1 GCA_013151315.1 Planctomycetota bacterium
CGGCCGATTTGGCCAACGATGGAGCATTGTTACACCACGAAGTATGCGCTGAGTATCCTGCTAGCAGCCGCTGTAGCTAGCGGCAGCGGGTGTTGTACGCAATTGCATCATCTGCCCGACGAGTGCGCGGCCGTGATTTACGAGTGCGATCTGGCACGGCTAATCCATAACGTCTGCAGTTGTGAGCCGCTGCCTGACTGTGCTAGCGGAGTCGGGTGTGGCTCGACCGTACCGTGTGATTGCGGGAGTGTCGTTGAAGATACGAATTTCGTCGAAGAGCAGTACGAAAGACGTCGCGTTGAAGTGGGTCCCCCGCCGGTGACGTACAAGCCTCCGATGCCGCCAAAATTTCTGCCGGTCCCTTCTCGACCAGTCTTTTCGCAGACAAGTGTGCTTGCACCTTCTTCCGCGCACAACCCGGTCGAAGTCGACTTCGATGCCAACTTCAACGGCCAGTTGACTTTTCCTGGGTTGAAATAGGTCGATCTTCTGTTTTTGTCCAACAAGCTAGGTTGACTGTACGGGCTACAGGTCGTGACGTTTAAGAGTGTCGTAGCGTCCGGCCGATTCCTGGCTACAGACAACTTCTGAAAACTTTCCGGTCGATTCCCCGCAATCGCCGGTCCTCGCCCGTCGTCGGTTAGTCATCAACGGCGTCGGTGTGTTGGCTTTTAGATACTGGACGACCCGCAATGCATGACCCGCGCTCGCGCTACACCTTCCCACGAATTCCTTTTGCGGCAATTTTTTTGCTAGCAGTTTCGCTGCCAGCCGTTCGATCGGCTACCGCAGTGACAAGCGAACGACTCACACCGATCGTCCAAGCGATTCGCGATTGCAGCCCAGCTGTGGTCGATATCCAAGGCCAGAAGTCGGTCAGCGAAACCGCGGATGGCACTCCGAGCCCGCCGCGTCAGGTGAATGGAATGGGTACCGGGGTGGTCATCGATGCGCGCGGCTACATTCTGACGAATTTCCATGTGGTCGACGGGGTGCGGCGTATCAATGTCACCCTCGAGGGGGGGCGTACCTACGTTGCCCGGGTGGTGGCCCACGATCAAGAAACCGATCTCGCCGTCATTCGTATTCGCTCGCCCAAGCCGTTGCCTGTCATCCGACTCGGCTCGTCGCACGATCTGATGGTTGGCGAAACGGTCATCGCGGTGGGCAACGCTTATGGTTATGACCATACCGCGACGCAGGGCATCATCAGTGCTTTGCACCGCAACGTGCAAGTCAACGATACCCAACAGTACCTCGATCTCATTCAAACAGATGCGAGTATCAATCCGGGCAATTCCGGAGGCCCGTTGCTAAACATCGATGGCGAAATGATCGGAGTCAACGTTGCCGTTCGTGCGGGAGCTCAAGGGATCGGCTTTGCAATCCCGATAAACAAAGCTCTCGATATTGCCGCAAAGCTGCTGAACATCGAGAAACTAGAAAACCACTGGCACGGGATGACTGCCCTGTCGATCGACGGCCCCATGGGCCCCGTAACCGTCACTCGCGTTGCCCGCGACAGCCCTGCCCAAGAAGGCGGACTGCAACGCGGAGACCGTCTCGAACGAATCGGATCGACCCCGATTCACCGAGCGATGGATGTCGAGCGCGCCCTGCTCGGCCGTCGAACCGGGGAGCACGTGCCAGTGGTTGTGCGTCGCGATGGCAAATCGCTTGAGTTGAACTTGGCTTTGGCAACCCGTGCCAGCGGTCGCTCCAGGCAGACCGCCTCGAACGTAGCCGACTCGTTACAGAAACAGACCTGGGCAGCACTTGGCCTTCGGCTGGAAAAGGCACCGAGCAGTTTGTTTCGCAATTCCGAGACCTCCTACCAGGGCGGGATGCGGGTCGTTGCCGTGAAACCTGACAGCTCGGCCGCCAAGCAAGGGGTCCGCACAGGCGACGTCCTGGTTCGCATGCATCGCTGGTCGACCACGACCTCGAAAGACATTCGCTTTATCCTCGATCGAGCCGATTCGTTGGCCCGCGCGGGAACCGTGAAGTTTTACATTCTTCGTGGCGGTGATACTTTTTTTGGGCATATGGCGGTTGCGGGCGGGTCTGCAGCGTCTCGTCGCTGACAAGCAGAGAAGGGAGATGGCGAGCCGTGGCGTCTTCGCCCACGGTTTTCAGGCTCGGGTTTTCAGGCTCGGGGACGCGCTGGCTCGCTTCAGGCTTTTCGGAAGACCTTGCCGCGGTCGATTTCTGCAAAACCCAGCTGGCCGTAGAGGGCCAGGGCCGCCTCGTTCGTCGCCATGGTTTGGACCTCAATGGCCGAAACTCCGCGACTATGCAACTTTCGAAAAGCCTCGCTGAGCAGATAATTGGCAGCGCCTCGCCGACGCCAGTCGGGCTCGACGTAGAGATCGAACAGGCCGGCAGTGCAAACACCCCAAGATGTCGAGAGAGGCTGAATATCCCAAAACGAGGCCGTCGCGACGACTCGATCTTGGCTTCGGTCGACGAGCTGAAAAAGGTCGCGTTGCATCGCTCCCCAGACACATGCCTCCCACCAGGTGGTGGAAACGGGATCGATGGTTTCTACAATCTCTGTCTGTTGTCTCAGTTGCCTGACTTTTCGAGATAGCGAAGGGCGAAATGTTTTGAGATCGGTTTGCAGAATGGGGATTTGACTGGTCTCGCGATATCCTCGCTCGAGACACGTTTCGCGGAGCAGAGAGTTTGAATCGAGAATGCCTGGGATTTCGCTGCCGCCATATAGGCCCAGGTAAAACGAGTTCATCGGCTGGATCCCGCCTGCGTAAAGTACGCTCGCACCGCGACCGCGCAGGTAGTCTTCGCTCGCAGCAAGCAAACGATCGGCCAAACCGAGATCTTCCTGTCCGCCACGAAGCATCAACATGCAAGTCGTGCCGAGGCTCGTGTCGAGGGCCGTGCATTGTTCGTTCGGACCGAAACCTGCGTGGACAAACCCAATCGGAATCTCGTCCTGCGTCGCGACGATGAGCCCCTTGCGGTCGAAATGCATTTTCGAGAAGACTGCATGTTCGAGCAGCGATGCGGAGATGGGCTGCAGCATACTCCTTTGCGGCGGTTGGCTGCGCCAAATTTCCGCAAGATGTGGTGGATCCGTATTGCGGAACGGTCGAAGGCAATGCACGACAGTTTGGTGGTAGGGGAGGGCGGGGTGGCGGGACAGGAAAGTTGGGGGAACCACGATTATGCCACGCTTGTCGCCGGGAGCAAGGCAGCAGGTTCAAGAAGTTCGGAAAAAAGGCTTCTTCAAAGGAAACTGTTGATCGTCCCGACATAAAACGAAAAAATCCGGAAGATCATCATGATAATCATCGCTGCCACCAACACCCAAACCAAATAGCCGGCCGCCTGGGCGAGTATCGAAATCGCGATACCGGCTCGTTCTTGGTATTCGCTTGACTGCCGTTCCATGGTTTCGACTAAACGGCCACTCTCCTCGCCCACGTGGATACTGTCGAGCAAGTCCACAGGGAAGACGCCTGCCGCGGTCAGGGCGGCGTGGAGGCTTTGCCCTTGCTCGATCCGCAGCGCAACGCCCGGCCCCTCACAGGCATAGTAGTCGTTGCCTGTCGCTTCGAGTGCGAGCGGCAGGGCACGCCGCAGATCCATCGGAGTATCGAGCACTAACTGCAGCGCCCAGGTGAATCGCGACAGGGCAAGCGTCTTGAGTGCCCCGCCGATGACTGGGATTCGCAACGCCATTCGCTGCAACGATCGCGTCCATCCAATCCCCCGGCGAAGCACTTCCATCAACAACAGCAGGGCAATCCCTAGCACGATCAAGATATTGACATAAATCACCAATCCCCGCGTACCGATGAGCCCCAGGCCCAAAATATCAGCCTGCACTCCTTTCGGACCCGTGTTGGCTGGCAACATTCCCATAATCCAAATCAACAGACCGACGATCCCCAAAGCCATCGAGAATTGCAACAACGGCCAGGCTAATCGACCCATAAAATCTCGGCGCACCTTGAGCGTGCGCTCGTAGTGCGTCGCAAGTCGGCCATAGGTTCGGTCGAGTCGCCCGCCTATCTCGCCGACTTCCACCATCTGGCGAAATAACGGCGGGAAGAATTTTCCTGTGGTGCGTAGCGCATCGGGTATCGACTGCCCCTTGGCTAGTTCGTCAGCAACGCAGGAAATCTTGCGCTGCTGCGATCTCGAACCACGCGCTGCTTCGGCCCGCCAAACCTTACGATCTTCGATTCCTGCACCGGTCGCAGTCGCCAACCGATAACACAATTGAGCAAGCGACTTCAAGCGAATTCGAGGGGAGAAAAACATATCAAACATCCTGCAGTAGTGACGTAAACTCAAACTTCCCACCATCAAAGAGCCCCAGGTCGCTCAGCTTGAGATTGGGGATCACCAACAGGGCCATGAACGAGAGCGTCATGTAGGGTGCCCGCAATTGCGAACCCCATGTTTTGACTGCCGTGTCGAGCTCTTGATAGGCCGCGGCAACTTCTGCACAGGTGCCTGTGGCCATCAGGCCCGCCACGGGGAGCGGCAGTAGGAGTTCAAGGTCGTCTGCACGGCAAACGGCACTCAATCCACCATGGGCATCCATCACCACGTTCACCGCAGCAGCTAGGTCGTCGTCATTCCCACCCACCGCGATGACATTGTGGGAATCGTGCGCTACACTCGATGCCATGGCCCCACGCTTCAGGCCAAAATTCTTGATGAACGCGATTGCCGGCGGGGCGGCTTGATAGCGGTTGATGACCGTGATTTTCAAAATGTCGTTGCCGACATCGCTAACGAGATTGCCCTCGATGACTTTGGGCTCGGTGGAAATCCGGGGGGTGATCAATTGCCCGTCGAGCGCTTCGATGACTTGCAATGCACCCGAAGCGGCTTTTACGGTCAATTGCGAGGGTTTTATTTTGTTGGCAGCGAACTGGTTGACGACGGTCGGCTCGACCCTCGGAATCGTCGTCGCGCCGCGTTCGGCCACCAGCTCTCCGTCAATCCAAGTTCTCAACACTTGAAACTCGTCGAGTGAATTCACTTCAATAAAATCGGCAGGATCTCCAACTCGCAGTTGCCCGACCTCAAGACCATAGTGTTCAATCGGATTGAGACACGCTGCTTGTAGGGCGTCAAAAACATTAATGCCCTTCTCGACCGCGCGACGCACCAAGAGATTGATATGGCCGACCAGCAACTCGTCGGGATGCTTGTCGTCGCTACATAGCATCGTCTGCTGCGGAAATTCCCCAAGCAGTGTGTACAAAGCCTCAAAATTTCGAGCCGCAGAGCCTTCACGAATCGCGATCTTGCATCCGGCCGCCAACTTGTCGAGCGCTTCGTCTTTCGTAAAACATTCGTGGTCGGTTGAGATTCCGGCCGCGATATAGCGTGCCGCCTCGGCACCGCGCAATCCGGGGGCATGCCCATCGACCGGCTTCCCACGCTGTCGGGCGGCTTCGATTTTGGCCAAACATGCTTTCTCGCCGTTCAAAACGCCGGGGAAATTCATCATTTCGCTAAGATAGTGAATCCGAGAATCGTCGAGCAGTTGCTCGACCTCCTCGACCGTGATTGTCGCGCCTGCTGACTCGAACGGGGTTGCCGGCACACAAGAAGGGGCGCCAAAGCAAAACTTAAAAGGCGACTGGGCGGCATTCTTCAGCATGTAATGCACGCCGGCCACTCCGAGCACGTTGCCGATTTCGTGAGGGTCGCTTACCGAAGCGACCGTGCCATGAACGACCGCCGCCCGAGCAAACTCGCTCGGCACAAGCATGGAGCTCTCGACATGGACATGCGAATCGATAAACCCGGGCAAAAGAAAAGTCGACGGTTTTTCGTCCACCGGCCGGATCGCCACAACGTGGCCCTGGGCAAGAGCAACTTCCGCGGCATAAATCCGACGCGCGGCAATGTCTACCAGATTCCCGATAATCGATCGGCTGCCAACGCTCATCCTAACATCCCTAACCTCTAGCTTCTCCCTGACCTACGTCTTCTTTCTTCCTCGACCGCCACGTCCACGCCCGCGGCCTCGCGAGGAACTCTGCCGGCTAGGTGTCTTGCTGTGCAGCTCCAGATTGCCTTCGATAATGACGCTCAGTGCTTCAGCCCACGTCGGCATGTTGCGATGACCTATGCTATCTCGAGGAGAGGACCCATCGCCCTCGGGCAAATCGTCCTCCTTATAAAGGACGGCTGCCTCGGAATCGTCGGTCTCCCTAGGATTGTCTTCGGAAGCTGAGCGACGAGAACGTCGGCGAGGACGCCGCCGGCGAGGCTTTTCGCCATCTTCCGACGTTTCTTCCTCGGAAGATTCTTTTCCTTCCTCGGAGGATTCTTTTCGATCTTCACCATTCAAAGGGCTTTGCGCCTCGGTCACCTCTTCGCTTGGGGTCTGTTCGGCCTCGGTTTTTCGACCCCGCCCTCGCCCTCGACCCCGACGACGCGAGCGCCTTCGTTTGGGCCGTTCCTCCTTGTCGCTGTCTTCTGAGTCGCCATCTTCGTTGTTGCCGTCTTCTGAGTCGTTCGCCTTTCCCTCGGTATCCGTCGAGTCGGTTGACACCCCAGCACCAAAAGAGGGGACCGACAAGGCAGACCCGTCTGCGTCAAACAAGGCATCGAATGCATTCTTGGCCACGTCGCCAGACATTCCAGAGGCGGCCTCGTCTTCACTCGTCTCGTCCTCCCACTCGCCTTCGCTCATGATCTGATCGACTTCGCTGGGCAGCGGCGGCAGCGGGTCGGCAGTCTCCTCGTCAGAAATGCCTAAGCTACAACTATCGTCTTCGCTCGGTCGTTTTGAGCTGGACGAAGGTTCCTCGGTCGAACGGGCCGCAACCTCTTTCACTGGATCGGGCACCGTCTTGGCCTCAGGTGGCGACGGCTCGGGTTCAGATAAAGACGGCTCCAAGCCGAGCGAGCCGGCCAGGGCATTCCAATCGCTGGGCGTCTGCTGAGGCGTTTCAGAAACATCCTCTTGCGCAGAGGCGGCCTCGGCAGCAGGTATCTCGACCGCTGGCGGCTGGCTCCGCTCAAAGGCCTCGGTGCTGGGCTTTGCGCCCAGGTCTTCGGCCAGCTGACCCCAAGGAGTTTTTTTGGGTTCATCTTTTGATTTGTTGTCGTCCATCAGTTTTCCGTCAACACAGTCCGTAAACACAAGCAGAAAATTGCCGATACTCACCGCCCTCCAAGGGCGACGCCTAAACCGCCAATATACGCCTTCGATGCCAAATCGGAAAGGCACACTCGCCAACCCCCAGACGATTGCCAAGTCATAAAAACCGCCAAGGACGCCAAGAGCGCCAAGGAATGAAAAGTAAGAAAAATCAAGAATATGGCTGTTTCAGCCACCTATCTCTTCTGCTCCTTGGCGCTCTTGGCGAACTTGGCGGTTCAAAAAAAGCGACTTTGCAGTTCTCCTGCGTCAACCCCGCAATCTGCTGACAAGCCCTCTCTTAGCCGGCAAAAGTCGGCTTCTACGGCCCCGAGCCCAAGGTTAGAATCCTTGGAGTCCCCCTCCAACCGTCTCCGAATAGGGTTTCCCGCTATGCCTCAAGACGACCCACTCCCCCCAGCCGAATTCGAAGTGGTCGAAGAGGTCGAGGTCCGCGGGCACATTATCGATAGTCTTCTGCTGCCCAAAGTGCTCGACTGCATCACGACTGCGGGAGGATCGTTCCGCATCAAAAACATCAACATCGGGCAAGGCCGTGCCGATCCGAGCTTTGCTGCGATCGAGGTCCGTGCCGCGACGGACGACGCCCTCCAGCAAATCTTGGCGCAGATTGCCGATCACGGCGCGGTCCCGACCGCCAACCACGATTGCCAACTTGTCGAAGCCGATCTCGACGGAGCATTTCCCGAGGGTTTTTATAGCACTACCAATCAGCGAACCGAGATTCGCCTGGAGGACCACTGGCTTCCTGTCGCTAACCAAGAAATGGATTGCGGCATCACCGTGAACACAAAAAACGCGGATCTAAAAAATTCGCAAGCACGTTGCCTACCGATGTCCGACGTCGAGCGCGGCATGCCAATCGTTGTCGGCCACCTGGGCACGCGTGTCTTTCCCCATGAACGCACGCAAGAGGACCACGCTTTTGGTTTTATGAACAGTGCCGTCTCGACCGAAAAACCCAAAGGCGTCGTCATCCGGCAAATCGCCAAGCAGCTTTTCGACAACCGGCACGGCAAAGGACGTCATGGCAAAGGGAAGGCCCTCTTGGTTGGTGGTCCGGCGATTGTCCACACCGGTAGCGGCAACCTGGTCTCAGAACTGCTGCGCGATGGGTACATCAACCGACTGTTTGCCGGCAATGCGCTCGCTACCCACGACATCGAGCAGGCTCTCTTTGGCACAAGTCTGGGCGTCAATGTCGACGAAGGCAGCTTGGCCGACGCGGGACACGAGCATCACCTGCGAGCGATCAATCGCATCCGCCGAGCCGGTTCGATCGCCGCAGCCGTCGAAAGCGGCGTCCTCGAGTCGGGTATCATGTACGAATGCGTAAAAAACGGAGTCGATTTCCATTTGGCTGGCAGCATCCGCGACGATGGCCCGCTGCCCGACGTGGTGACCGACTCACTAGAAAGCCAGCGCATCATGCGCAGCAGCATCCGCGACGTCACCTTTTGCCTAATGATCGCAACCACGCTGCACTCGATCGCGGTCGGCAATCTGCTGCCGGCTTGGGTCCCTGTCGTTTGCATCGACATCAATCCCTCGGCCGTGATCAAGCTCAACGACCGAGGTAGCTTTCAGACCATCGGCCTGGTGACCGACGTCGAGCCGTTCCTGCGATCGCTGCTTGTCGAGCTGCGGCGTCTGGAAGGGGAAGAAATGACCAATGCCTAAAGCGAGCGGCAGATGGGAATTTCCCTGAATACAAGCACATCGCGCAAGCGAGTGAGCTTGGAAGACCCACTTGCTTGCGCTGCGTGCTGATATATTCTCTCTTTCGCGGATGGGCGATTTTGCAGTCGTCCTACATTCCCTTCAATTTACCTACACGGTAAGTATTGTTACGCATGAAATAGGATCGTCTGAGAAACGGGTTTTTCCCGCGAGCCAATTCTTGCAACGGCCTTAGGCTATGTTACACTGCCTAGTGGAGTTGACTCGTGTCACGAGTTGCGATGCAAGTCGGTTTGCCACAGGCCAAGGAAGGCGATATTTTCCAGGGAGGGCCTTCTCTCGCTCTCGTATCTTTTTTAGAAGATGGAGGTAACTGTGAATATCTTGCGAATATCGAGCTTGACGCTCCTCGGAGTTGTACTGGCGCTAGGAGCGACCAACGCAGACGCACAACATCGGCGTCACGGTGGTGGTCTCATCCACGGCGGTGGGCACGGCGGTGGCCATGGCAACCGTCACGGTGGCGGCCACGGCGTTGTTCATGGCGGCGGTGTCCTTCATGGCGGTGGCCACGGGGTCATCAGGCATGGTGTCGGCCATGGTGTCGGCCATGGTGTCGTTCATGGCGCTGTTCATGGTGCCAGTAACATCCACGTCGACTCGACTTTCGTCGTGCCGCATGTCGACACGCATCATACGGGAAGCTACTACGTTCGAGATGGTGGCTACTTCTACTCCCCACAGGCCCC
>JAADIN010000273.1 GCA_013151315.1 Planctomycetota bacterium
ATGAGATGCAACCGATGGATTCAAACCTTGACACTGCTTGTTGGCACTTTGGGAACCACTGCTTTGGTAAACGCTGGAACAGTCGTCGATTTTGAGGACATTCCCCTGCCCAGCTCGACGAGTGCAGGAAATTATTACGATGGGAGTGATTCTGCCGGCGGATTCGTAAGCCAAGGGGTCGGGTTCAACAATGACTACAACACGACTTTTAGTTCATGGACTGGCTGGGCCGCCTCCAACAGCACCGATACGACGACTGCCGGATTTGCGAACCAGTATAGCGCGTTTCCCGGCAATGGAGCCGTAGGGAGCGCAAACTTTGGCGTGGCGTTTGATTCGTCTTTTGGGCCTGCTGAGGTTACCTTCGCTCAGCCGACCGAGCTGGCAGGAACCTACATCACCAACGGAACGTATCCAGCACTATCGATGCTAAATGGAGATGCGTTCGCAAAAAAATTCGGTGGTATCTCGGGCAATGACCCTGATTGGTTCAAGCTTGCCATCTTCGGAAAAGATATGTTGGGCAATACCACAGGAACGGTTGATTTCTATCTAGCCGACTATCGTTTCGTCGACAACAGTCAAGATTATGTTGTGGATGATTGGGCTTGGGTTGATCTGGCCTCTTTGGGCACCCAAGTCCAATCGCTGGAATTCGAGCTGACCTCCAGCGATAACGGAATGTTCGGCATGAACACGCCTTCCTACTTTTTGGTGGACAATTTGATCGTCACGCATGCCAATTTCAATGGCGACACAACGGTCGACAGCAGCGACTTGGTGATCTGGGAACAAAATTTCGGCACTGCAAACGGCGCTACCAACATGACAGGCGACGCAAACGGAGACGGGGATGTTGACGGCCGCGACTTTTTGGTTTGGCAACGGCAGTTCAATGGCAGCGCCGCCCTGCTGGCGTCTGAGGCCGTTCCAGAACCAACGTCTTGCATCCTGGCGGCGGGGCTTGCAGTATTGGCATTGGGAAGACGCTCACGGCTTTGAAGGACGATTCGTTATGGGTGACGCGAACCAACACAATGCACGGGCTTGGGATGCGCTGGCACGGCAGCAGGTGCCGCTTGCGAAACCGGCAAGCGATGAGGATTTTCGTGATCCGCTGCGGACGGTTGATCCGCTGGGCTGGCTGGGGCCTTGCATCGCTAATCTGAGTGTGCTTTGTTTGGCAGCCGGCGGAGGGCGTCACAGCGCGCTCTACGCTGCTGCGGGGGCGGTGGTGACGGTCGTCGATCTGAGCGGCGAGATGCTTGCGCTCGACCGGCAGGTGGCTGCGGAGCGTGGTCTCGAAGTGACGACGGTCCAGGCGTCGATGGATTCGCTGCCAATGTTGGCTGACGGACAGTTTGATTTGGTCATCCATCCGGTGAGCACCTGCTATGTGCCGGAGGTTGGGCCGGTGTTCCGGGAGGTTGCCCGGGTGACGCGGCCGGGCGGGATTTATGTTAGCCAACACAAATCGCCGGTGAGTCTGCAAGCGGACGTTCGTCCCGAAGGCGGAGTTTATCGGATTTGCGAACCGTATTACCGCACAGGGCCGTTGCCGGCGGCGGAGCCTTGCCGCACTCGTGAGCCAGGCACGCAGGAATTTTTGCACCGCTGGGAAGAACTTGTGGGCGGGATCTGCCGGGCCGGTTTTGTGATTGAAGATTTTGTAGAGCCGATGCACGCGAAGACGCAAGCGGAGGTGGGGACGTTTGGGCATCGCTCGCAGTTTGTGGCGCCGTATGTGCGGGTGAAGGCGCGAAGAATTGAAAACGACAAGCAGACTTCAATCTTGCGGGTTGAATAGTTTGGGTTCGGTGGCTTGGGCATTGGCGTCAGAAACGGTTCGCAACGACGCCGCTTCAGAAATCACATTATCAAGACCTAGAACGACCATCCATGCGACAATGTACGCCATCTGCACGACAATCATGAACAACTTGTCGCTAACAGACCAACCGGCAGCAATGGCTACGACAACTATCACGCATGCCCTGCCCCTTCCAATATCCCGGAGGTCGTTTCGTGTAGATGCAACAAATGAGCAAGGAATCGCAAGCATTATGGTCCATTCCCAGAAGCTCACCAATTTCCAAACTCCGACGAAATCAACCACACGAACAAAATAAGCAGCAATTGCGACAACAATGGTTAATCCAAAAAACTCAATTAGTGGCACTTGGAATGGTTTCTTTGCAGCCGATTTTTCTTCCTGATCTCGTCGACCTCGGTACACGTAGACTACCAAGGTGACCACATAAATTGCAAAGGCGTAAATGGAAAATAGACCCATCACAAGAGGCGTAGCGTAACTAAAACAACCCAAAAAACTGGTGACCAATACCAAGCAACTCGCCCGTAGCAATCGATGAATCCGACCACGCACAGCCCAAATAGCTAAAACCGCAATTTGCCCCAGTTCAAATCCCCGAAACCAGAGTGGTGCTGCTTCAACGCTTCCATCGATAATTTGTGTTAGATCAACACAAATCGTCGCAATGACAAACAGCCAAGTTAACGGTCGGTCGCGGAACATAAGGCGGCGTTTGGAAAATAGGGATCAGCGAGCCATGGCGTTGTCATTCGCAGGGGGCCCACGGTTTTTTCGAGCCCCCGGCTCGGGGACGAGCGGGCTCGCTTGGGGCCTCTGCTGCTTAACAATACCATGCGATTGGGCAGGGCTAGAATGCGAGTTTTTACTCGGGCGTTGAAAACTGAGCCTCGGGTGGTCAGAATGGGTAGTTTGGCAAACCGATCGTTGCCCCTTGCCCCATGAGAGAGCCCGCGCGTGAGTAATCAGCCCCAGCAAGATGTGTGTTGTTTGATAGGTGAGCCGGTGGCCGGCAATCCTACGCAGTATATGCTGGAAAAAGCATTTGAGGCGGCTCGGCTCGACTGGCGATTTCTTACGTTCGAGGTCTCTCCGTTGGAGCTCGAAGGAGCCCTGCGAGGAGTCCGGATTTTCGGCTTCCACGGTCTCATGCTCGCCCCGCCTCACCGCTCGCGGGTACAGCCCTATCTTGAGGAGTTGGGCGACGCGGCTCGCATCAGTGGGCAAGTCAACTGTATTCAGCAGAAAGAGGGCCGGCTGCACGGCTACAACACCGAAGGCCGAGCCCTGCGGCAGCTTTTGGAGCAGGCAGGCTCATTAAAAGATGCTCGGGTGACGATCCTCGGTGCGGGGAGGCTGGCCCGAGCGATTGGTGCCGAGCTGGCGATCGTCGGTGTGGGCGAATTGATCTTCGGATGCCGCGAGCCCGATTCGGCCGAAAAATTGGTCCAAACATTAAAAGACCAGACGCCGCTCGAGCACTGCCATGCGGTTCGAGTTGATTCCGAAAATCCGCTTGCCATCAACAACGAGTGCCAAGCGTTGATCAACGCCACGCCGGTAGGTCGCAACGGGCCCGATGAACGCCTGGCACTGTCGCTCGAAAATCTGTCGAAGGCCGCGGTCGTGGCCGATGTCGTGTACAATCCGCCACAGACTTGGCTCATCTGCGAAGCGGCCGACCGTGAGTGCGCAACGATTGATGGGCTTACACTGCTCATCGAGCAAGCGGCGCTGGCCTTCGAGATCTGGACCGGCGTCTCGGCCAACCGGCAGGCGATGCGCGAAGCCGTCGAGGAATTTTTGGTTCTCTAATGAACGGATTGTTTATCACGGGAACAAATACCGGAGTCGGCAAGACGCAGGTCGGGGCGATGATTGCGCGGGCGCTGGTCGCCGCCGGTCATCGGGTCGGCGTCTACAAGCCGGTCGAGAGCGGCTGTGCAAGCGAAAATAATGCGCTCGTCGCTGCCGATGCTCAAAGCCTATGGGAGGCCGCCGGTCGACCGGGCGAGCTGAGCCGAGTTTGCCCGCAACGATTCGCAGAGCCGCTAGCCCCGCCCCAAGCGGCCGCTGCCGAGGGAAAACGAGTCGATCGCGAATTGCTGCGAACGGGCATCGAGTACTGGCTCGAGCGAAGCGATTTTATTTTGGTCGAAGGAGCCGGTGGCCTGATGTCGCCGCTAAGCGAGGAAGATTACAACGCCGATCTGGCAGTCGATCTCGGCCTGCCGCTGCTGGTGGTTTCGTCCAACGAATTGGGGACGATCAACGCAACGCTGCAAACGATCATCACCGCACGAGCCGTTGCGCCAAAGTTGCCGATCGCCGGCGTGGTGCTCAGCCAAACCGCTCTGCGTGAAGACGACCCGAGCGTGGCAACCAACGCGGCTGATATTCGAGCTCGTTGCGACGTACCGCTGCTGGCGACGGTAGCGTATGGGCAGCGGAAATTCAGGAGCACCGTGGATTGGTTTGCACTTGGGCGATAGCCGCGATCTGACAGATCGCCGGAGGACTAGGCGTGATCAATTCGCAACTCCCGCCGTAACCGCTTCCGTCTCACTCATGCGAGATTCCGCCAACTGCGTATCCACCGCCAGACGAATCGTCACGCTCCAGCAGCCGTTGGTGTCGGGCAGCAAGTGCCAATGCGGCACGACGGCGACCGATTGGTGGACGAGCTCAAAACCCCCTTCCGATTGGCTGACGGTTTCGACCGGGTAGGTCCAGATCGAAGTCGATCGATCGAAGTGCAGGGCGACATCAATGCCGAGCCATTGGTCGACGAGGCCCAAATCGGTCGCGTCGGTCAAATCGAGCTGGTGGCCAAGTTGGCCAAGTGAATTTCCTTCAGCATCGCGGAAGAAACGATCGTCGGCACCGCTCGGCAAACCGGCGAAATTTAGCTCGGGCGCGAAGTGGATATGCAAATCGTTGGGCAAGTTTTCGATGAGGTAGGCGATTTCTAGCACGGCGTCGCTCAAATTCATCGTGACGCCTTTGGTCACTCGCAAGGTATGTCCGGCGACTTTTCCTTCGCGCGTCATCTGCAACTGCACGCGGCCCTCGCTGCGCCGCAGTTTTGCCTCGTATGAACCGCGGACAAAGTCGCCTTGCTCTTCGGCCTTTCCTGTGCCAACGTCAGCAGGCGAGACGCCGGCCGAATAAAAATGGTCGACCAAGCTGCGCCGCTTCCATGTGTCGTAGCCTAACCGCTGGTCGAGGCCTTCTTGCTTAAAAATCACTTGATCGTGAATGCTCGACACCTCGTCGCCGCCTGAAGAGGGGCCACGCAAGACTTTGCGATGGTATGCTTCGGGCCGTCGTGCAAGCGTTGCTTGCAGATTGTGGCAGATTGCCTTTACGTCGAGTTCGTAAATTTGCCCACCTTCGACGGGCGAGACCAAAGTCAGGAGTCGGTTGTTGGCCAGTCGCGCTTCGGGGCGACCGTCTAAATTAAAATCGTCGGCGTCGAGCTCGACCCACGGCTGCTGGTCGGCTTGCCAGCCGCGATTTTCTGCTTGGTCGAGTAGGTTGTCGGCCGCGATGAGGTGTTTGTAGATGGCGTTGCGTAGATGGGGTAGGTAAATGCCCCCGAAGGCCCCGTGCCAATAGGCACAGTTGCACTGGCCGCGGTACAGCTCAAGCCGTGCCCTGTCGAGAAGCTCGCCCGTGTCGCCACGCTCGACGACTTCTTGCAGGCGGCGGCTGACCATTTGCATCCGGCAATACATGTCGTCCGTTTCAGGATATTTAACTTTGAAGTTGCGCCAGTAGCCGCCGCGAACGAATTGCGAAACCTTCTGCCAGTGGCCTTGCTGCTCGAGCTCGTGGTGGACATCTTCGTACTCGTTGATCTTTGCGGCAGGCAACGCCCACTCGGTCATTTCGCGATAACTGCCTTCAGGAATGTAGAGTTTGCCTAGCGGCGGCACGCTGGCGATCGCTTCGCTCGGCGTCGTGACCTTAAGCCAGTCGCGGTTGGCGACCAAGGCGTCGAAGAACTGGACGAGCCAGCCCCGATCGTAGACGTGCTCTTTGGTGCCGGGCCAGGTGCCAAATTTTTCGCCGTCGTCGCCAAAGACGACCATCGCGCCGGGCCGTTGCTCGGCGACTTGCCGGAGATAGTTGATGCTTTCCTCAGGCGGTTGGAACGGAATTTTGTAGCGCATGGGTTCGCTACCCGGCAGGACATTCAGAACTTGGGCATCATCTTCGGTGACGTAATAGCCGTGCAACTGCTCTTCGGTGAGCCCCGCATTTTTGAAATGAAAATCGTCAAGAATCGTGTAGCCAATGCCTGCACGGACTAAGTCGCTGGCCAGCGACTGTTCCCAAACCCTCTCGGGCATCCACATCCCTCGAATGGTCGCGCCGAGCCGATTTTGGAGCCACTCGGTGTAAGTCGTGATCTGTCCGATTCGGTCGCGCGAAGGGATCATCGTCAAGATGGGCTCGAAGTAGGCTCCACCGACAATTTCAATCCGACCCGAAGCAACCAGCCCTGCAAGGCGATCGACATATTCGGGATGGTGGACATCGAGCCATTCCATGAGCGAGCCGCTGGTGTGGATCGCAATGCGCAGTTGCTTGTAACGCTCGAAGATGTCGAGAAACGGCAGATAGCTGTCTTGATACGCCTGCTCGAAAACGCTATCAAAATTGCCCACCGGTTGATGATTATGAAAGGCGAGTACTAGGTGGAGCGGATTCATGATGGTTTTGCGGGGCTTTGGGCTTGCTAGTAGTCAGCGCTCTGTAGGATTGCCGGTCGGCGAGATTTTGGCTAGCGGGTACTGGGCATCTTTACGGAATGATCGGCACGATCGGATCGAATTCGGCGTAATAAACGTTAGAGACCGCAAGGCCGCCGAAGTCAGCCCATTTTACAGGACCGGCAACCTGCTAGGCAATTGCTTCTCGCAGAAGTTTGGCAGCGCGCTCGGGCAAGAGAGAATTGATGTGTACGCCAGCTCCCCACTCGAACCCTGCGAGTTGGGCCGTTCGCGGGATGATTTCTAGGTGCCAGTGGTACGAATCGGGTGTCTGATCTCCAAATGGGGCCGTGTGGAGAATGAGATTGTAGCTGAGCGGTTTGAGCTGGGTCTGGAGCCGGCACACTACCTGCTGAAGCAGGCTCGCCAGGGAATGGGCCTCGTCGTCGGTTAACTGCTTGAAGTGCGACGCATGTTGCTTGGGCAAAACCCAAGTTTCGAACGGTTGTCGGCCTGCGTAAGCACAGAACGCCACAAAGGGCCCCTCTTCGCCTACCAAACGCTCGCCCTGCTCGAGTTCTTCCTGCAGCAGCCTGCAAAAGATGCATGTCCCCTTTCGCTCATAAAATTGCTTGGCTCCTCGTATTTCATTCGCAATCACTTCGGGTACAAAAGGTAACGCGACCAACTGACTATGGATATGCTCCAGCGACGCTCCCGCCACACGGCCGACGTTTTTGAACACGGTAGCATGCTGGATAGACTTTTCTTCAGACCAGTGCTGGAGTCGGTCGCGATAGACGAGCAGCACCTGGGCTAATTCCTCGGTTGAGAGCTCGGTGATATCTTGAATATGCCTGGGAGATTCGACGATGACTTCGTGAGTGCCATAGGCAGGCTGCGAGCCCGAAGCCTGGAAAGAACTGTCATTTGAGATTTTGTCGCAATCAAGCGAAACGGCGGGATAGAGATTCGGAATCACACGCACCTGCCAGCCACCTTGGCCGTCTGAAATCTCCAGCAGCGAACGGGGCGTCCGCTGCTCGTGCCCTGCACAGAAGGGGCAGGAAGAAGCACCGGCCGACTCAAAATCATTGGGTCGACCCGCACGGTCTTCGGCGATTAGCACCTTGCGGCCTGCGATCGGGTCGATGCGTAGTTCTGGCATAGGCCTTTCTTGCCCCAGAGGATTGCCCTTTGGTGACTAGGAATTAAAATTTAGGGGTCGATATTTTAATTTGAAGCGGGAAATTAAAGTCCTCTTGGAAATATGGTCGTAAACTATGAATACCAAACACTTTACAAATAAAAGTCCTAGCGATCTAGTCCCCTCTAAAGCCAAATTCAGGAAGGTTGACTCCTGAAAATGAAGTCGTATACTTGAATCAACAAGAGTCAAATTTCGAGTCCTTCTGGATAGAAGAGCGATACCAGGATGAAATACGTCACGATTCGCAATCTTCCGCCGCAGGTGGCCGATGCTCTCGATCAAGAAAAACAACGTCAGCATAAGTCGCTGAACCAAACGGCCATCGAACTTCTGGCCCAAGCGCTGGGAGTTGCGCAGCAACCCAAACAGGGCAACGGCTTGGCCGCTTTGGCGGGAGGATGGACGGATCAGCAATGGGAGTCTTTCGAAAAGTCGATCGCGGTGACTGAACAGGTAGACGAGGAGCTTTGGCAGTGAGCCGGTTTTGCCTCGATACTTCCGCCTACAGCCAATTCAAACGGGGACATCGTGAAGTCGCCGAGTTGCTCAATGGAGCAAGCTATGTCGCGGTCTCGTCGATCGTGATTGGCGAATTGTGGCTCGGCTTCCTGGGAGGCACCAGGGTCCGCGAAAACGAGTTGGAACTTCGGCAATTCCTGGAACACCGCGTAGTAGAAGAGGTGCCGGTCGACCACGACATTGCACGAATCTATGCGGAGATCGTCCGCGCCCTGCAGAGTAAAGGAACACCGCTTCCAACCAACGATATTTGGATCGCCGCTGTCGCGGCACGGGTCGGCGCGACCGTGCTCACGTTCGACCAACATTTTGGTGCTATCCAACGAGTCGGTTCACTTGTACTTGGGGAGTAGCCAGAAGCGGTGCAAGGAAACCGCCTCTCGGCATCACTGCAACACTTCGCAGCGCGCGTGCTCAACTGTTCGCTGGTACAGCGCGGCATACTCTCCAGCACTACGCCCCCAGGACCAATCTTGCTGCATGCCGGTCTTGATCAACTGATGCCAGACGGGCTTGTTTGCGTAGTGCTGGCAAGCACGCGAAATTACGTCGGAGAGTGCCAACGAGGTGTATTCGGCAAACGTAAAACCGGTTGCTGTGCCGTCGGCGATCGATTGCGGATCGGTGTTGACCACCGTGTCGGCAAGCCCGCCGGTCGCCCGCACGATCGGTACGGTGCCATATTTAAGACTGTAAAGCTGATTGAGTCCGCACGGCTCGTATTGGCTGGGCATCAGGAACATGTCGGCACCCGCTTCGATCTGGTGAGCCAACTCGTTGGAAAATTCTAAACGCACGGCAATCTTCTGAGGATGCTCTGCGGCCAATTGGCCAAGCACCTGATGGTATTTGGGCTCGCCGGTGCCAAGGATCACCCACTGGGCATCAGGTTGCTGAGTCTCCTTCTGCTGGGCCCCTTGCCGCATCGCCCGGGCGATCAAATCAAAACCTTTTTGGTCGGCCAATCGGCCCACGGCGGCCAGCAGTGGCACGTCGGGATTGACCGGCAGCCCCATTTCGCTTTGCAACGCAGCCTTGCACGCGGCCTTCCCGACTTCAAAAGTTTCAACATCAAAAGTGTTTTTGCCAAGACATGAATCGGACGCAGGGTTCCAATCGTCGTAGTCGGCGCCGTTGAGAATGCCAAACAAATCGTCGCGCCGATGTTGCAACGCGCCTTCCAAACCGCAGCTAAGCGGCGGACGCATGATCTCGCGCGCGTAAGTCGGGCTGACGGTACTTACAGCATCCGCAAAAGAGATGCCGGTCTTCATAAAACTGAGGTTGCCATAGAACTCCATCTGCCGCCAATTAAAATGCTTCCAGTCGATACCGGTGAGCACCATGTCCCAGTGCCAAAAATTTCCCTGATACGCCAGATTGTGAATCGTGTATAGCGAAGCAATCTGGTCAAAAGGTGCTCGATCGCTGTAGAGTGTTTTGAGGTAAGCCGGAATCAGGCCCGTACACCAATCGTGGCAATGTATTAGGTCGGTCCCGAGATCAAGACTCACCACGGCTTCGAGTACTGCGCGGCTGAAAAACGTAAACCGTTCGCAGTTGTCGCGATAGTCTTCGCCCTCTTCGCCGTAGAGTTGCGGGCGATCGAAGTACTCAGGCTGATCGACGAAGTAGACGGGCACTTTGGAGTCGGGCAGCCGGCCGCGAAGAAATTGGCCTTCCACTCGCTTTTGACCAATGGGCACCTGAAACGTAACGCCGGTCGGTTCGATCTCGGCCCCCGACTCGAAGACTTGCCGAAACGCAGGTAGGATGACCGTCGGCTGATGGCCCTGCTTGGCCAGTTCGCGTGGGAGACTACCACAAACATCGCCCAAGCCTCCGGTCTTGCAAAATGGCACCGCTTCAGCAGTAGCAAAGAGGACGTTCACGGCAGGCTCTCTTGTCTGGAAGTCTAGGGGCTACCCCAATGAGCGTAGCAAAATACGAATGTTGTGGGTAGCTGGCTTGCCACCCTGGAACCAAAAAATGAACCACGGCGGAACAACGAAACGATGCTAGTTTCTCATGGTTTGCGTCGTTTCGTCGTGGTTCAAAAAAACTTGTCGAAACGACTTTGAAATTCCCCTGGGCCAAGAAGGGTTTGGGGACGTGCTCTAAATGACGATGCTGCATTAGGTTTTGTCCCCCCTGACTCAGGCCGCCTAACCAACCACCTCGCCAATCGCCTCGGCCACGCGCTCGATATTCGCAGGCGTTAGCCCCGCCACGTTGATGCGCCCCGAACCCACGATGTAGATTGCATATTTCTCGCGAAGCGTCTCGACCTGATCTTTGGTAAGCCCCGTGAACGAAAACATGCCTCGCTGTTGGGTGATGAACGAATAGTCTCCGGGCACGTTTTTTGAAGCCAAGGCGTCGACGAATTGCTGGCGTGTGCCGTTGATGCGGCTTCGCATCGTGGCGACTTCTTTTTCCCAGGTGGTTCGCAAGCTCTCGTCTCGCAAAATGCAGTTGACGATGGCTGCCCCATGAGCAGGCGGATTCGAGTAGTTCGAACGAATGACGCGATTGACTTGGCTTTGGATCGCGCCGACCACGTCGGCCACAGGGCAGACGATCGACAACGCACCGACGCGCTCGCGATACAACCCAAAATTTTTGGAAAACGAACTGCAAACCATCAACTCGGCTCCGGGTCGACAGAACTCCCGCAGACCGGCGGCGTCTTCTTCGATACCTTCGGCAAATCCCTGGTAGGCGAAGTCTAATAGCGGCAACAACCCTTGGCCGTAGACGGCGTCGGCGATTTGTTTCCACTGCTCCAGCGTGGGGTCGATGCCTGTCGGGTTGTGGCAGCATCCGTGCAACAAAATGACATCGCCGGCCGGCATTTTTTGGATCGCTTCGAGCATCGGCTCGAAGTCCAAGGCATTCGACGATTTATCAAAGTAGGCGTAGCCCTTGGTCGGCACCCGGGCGGCATCAAAAATGTTGCCATGATTGGGCCAAGTAGGCTCGCTCATCCAGAGCGTCGCCTTGGGGAAATTCGCGTTGATGAAATCGCCGGCTACCCGTAGGGCACCTGTCCCGCCAGGCGTATGTGCCGACGCAATCCGCCCCGAGGTCACCGCTTCGTGATCGGCACCCAATGCCAATTGTTGCTGGACCACCTCGGCATACTCGGGCGCACCGGGAATCGGCAGGTACGATTTGACCGAAGGGGCTTCGGCCAGTCGCTGTTCGGCCGCGCGAACACATTCCAGGGTCGGCGTTTTTCCGGTTTCGTCCTGGTAGACTCCGACGCTGAGATTGGTTTTTTCGTTGCGCGAATCTTCTCGGAAGGCGGCGGTGAGTCCTAGAATGGCGTCGCGCGGGGCAGCTTCAATCGTTTCGAACATGGTGGAGGATCAAATTTCACCTGGGGTAACGCCAAGGGGTTGCAACCCCTTGGCTTTTAGGTTGTTGACGCTATGCGCCGGCTCATGCGACAATGGTAGTCCCTTCCGCCGATGGTTCCAAGTAGCACGGCCCCCCTCCAGTTCGGCATCCCCTTCAGAAAGCCCATGTCTGCTCCCCGCTTCGGAATCTGGCTGATCGGCGCTCGTGGTGGTGTCGCCACTTCCATGGCTCTCGGTTTGGCGGCCCTGCAACGGCAGTTGACCGACGAAACGGGACTGGTGAGTGCCCTGCCTAGCTTCTCACACTTGCCGCTTCCCAAATGGGATGAATTTGTTGTGGGAGGCCACGAAATCCGCGAAGTGACCCTCTTCGACGAAGCCTTGCGACTGAATCGAGAGAGCCGCGTTTTCGATGCCGAAACCTTAATTGCCTGCCAGGAAGACCTGAATCAGGTCGAATCGAGAATTCGACCGGGAGTCCTTTGGAACGTCGGTCGCACGATCCGCGAACTGGCACCCAAAGATGCTGACGACGGACTCAGCCCCAGTGCCGCCATAGAACAAATCAAGGTCGATCTCAACGAGTTCCGAACGCAGAACGGGCTCGAAAACGTCGTGGTAGTCAATCTGGCCTCGACCGAGGCCCCGGTCGACGAAGCAGCTTGGCCCGATTCTTGGGCGCAGGCGCAAGCGATGCTCGAGAGTGCCGACTGTCCGTTGCCGGCCAGCAGCCTCTATGCGATTGCAGCGCTCGACCTAGAGATGACGTATATCAATTTTACTCCCTCGCTAGGTGCTACTCCGAAAGGAATCGACGAATTGGCCCGCGAGCGTGGCACTCGCCATGCGGGGCGCGACGCCAAAACGGGGGAGACGCTACTCAAGAGCGTGCTAGCCCCAATGTTTGCCGATCGAAATCTCGAAATCATGAGTTGGGTCGGCCACAATATCTTCGGCAATCTCGACGGCAAGGTGCTCGACGATCCCGACAACAAAGCTTCAAAAGTAAAAAGCAAGGACCACCTGTTAGAAGCCATTCTTGGCTACGCACCTCAAACTTTGGTTTCGATCGAGCACGTCGAAAGCTTGGCCGACTGGAAAACGGCTTGGGATCACATTCATTTTCGAGGTTTTTTGAATACCCCGATGGCGCTTCAGTTTACGTGGCAAGGATGCGATTCGCTGCTCGCCGCCCCGCTGGTTCTCGACTTGGCGCGGTTCGCTCAGGTGGCCAGCGAACGGGGCGAAATCGGCTGCATGTCGTTCCTCGGCAACTTCTTCAAGAGTCCGCTAGGTACTGAAAAACAAGCGTTTTTTGACCAAACTCAAGTGCTCGAAGCTTGGGCTCACGATTGATGTCGAGTTGGTTTTCTGCTGCTAATGAAACCGCCAAGAAGACAAAGAGCACCAAGGGAAGCGAGTTCATGGTTTGAGTTTTCCTCTTCGTATCTTTGGTACTCTTCGTGGTTCAAAATCATGGAATCACTAAATTTTCTGTCAATTCGACTTGACGTATTGTCGAGGAAATTGGTTCAATGCGCGCATTAGAAGACTACATGGCTCTCCTTCATTTGGTTTCTCGCGCCCGAGAGGAGAGTCGGAACGGATTCAGGGCGTCCTATTTCTCAAAGGAGTTTGAAGGTTATGGCAACGAAGAAAAAGACGGCGAAGAGAAAAGCTGCCAAGAAATCGCCAAAAAAGAAAGCCGCAAAGAAGACCGTAAAGAAGGCCTCGAAGCGCAAAGCCGCCAAGAAGTCAACGAAGAAAAAGGCGACCAAGAAGAAAGCCGCCAAGAAGAAAACGGCGAAGCGGTCGACCAAAAAGAAGGCGACCAAGCCGAAATCGACTGGCAAGAAAACCGCCAGCAAGAGAAGCACCAAGAAAAAAGCTTCGACCAAAAGAAAGACGACTCGCAAGAAGTCGAAGAAATAGTCTTCGCTGAGCGGTAAAGAAGCAGTCAGGCCGGCTACGCTAGAAATGGCGTAGTCGGCCTTTTTTGCGTCCTAAGGTCATGAATGCTTGCGTTGACCATTTCCCCCAATCGTGCTAGCCTAACCTCCAATCAAAATCAGCTTGCCACCGTTACATTAACGGCCTGCCATGGCGTGTAGGCCTCTCGATTGGAAGTTTATTCCCTTGGTCACCGAAAAAGCGCGCAGCGCAGACGACAATTCAACTCCTTCTCCACCAGAAGTCGGATTCGATTCCCTTGGACTCTCTGAGGTGATGATGGGCGCGCTGGCCGCCGCCGAATATCACGAACCCTCGCCCGTCCAGGCAGGCATTATTCCCCACGCGCTCACGGGCGGCGATTTGCTCGGACAAGCACGTACCGGTACCGGCAAAACGGCCGCCTTTGCGATTCCTATCCTGGAACGACTCGAACTCGTCGACCGCAGCCCGCAGCCCAACGCAATCGTGCTCGTCCCCACGCGTGAGTTGGCCGTGCAGGTGCGCGACGAAATTGCGAAGTTGGCCCACGGACGGAAAACTCGCTGCGTAGCCCTCTATGGCGGCAAGCCGATTCGCTCGCAAATCACACAACTTGAAAAAGGTGCTGATATCGTCGTTGGCACGCCGGGGCGAGTGCTCGACCATCTGGCTCGTGGCACGCTCAAGTTGGACTCGCTACAATGCGTCGTACTCGACGAAGCCGACCGAATGCTCGACATTGGTTTTCGTCCCGACATCGAGAAAATCCTGCGGCGCTGCCCCAAGAAACGGCAAACACTGCTGCTCAGCGCGACCGTCGACAAGGGCGTCGAACGGCTGGCCAAGAGCTACATGGTCGACCCTCAGATTATGGACTTCTCGCCCTCGTCCAAGGCGGCCGACACGATCGAGCAGCATTATTTTACGGTCGAAGAGATGCGAAAATTCGACCTACTAGTGAGGTTGATCGACCGCGAAAAACCGGAGCAGGCAATCGTTTTTTGTCGTACCAAACGGGGCACCGACCGGGTGCAACGCAAGCTGTCCAAAAAAGTAAAAGGGGTCGACTGCATTCATGGCGACATGCAGCAGCCGGCCCGCGATCGGGTGATGCGTTTGTTCCGCGATGGCAAAGTGCGCATTTTGGTCGCGACCGACGTAGTGGGCCGCGGGATCGACGTCACCAATATCTCGCACATTATCAACTACGACCTGCCGCAATCGTCCGACGATTACGTCCATCGGGTCGGCCGTACGGGACGAATGGGCCGCGAGGGAGTGGCCTATTCGTTTGTCACGCCCGAGCAAGGCATCGAGCTGACCCGCATCGAAATGTTGATCAATACGCTACTGAATCGAGACGAAATCGAAGGATTTCAGACCGTCGCCCAAGCCGCTCCGCCGCAAGATTCGGGCGAAGAGGACAAAAAAGACGAGCCGAAGAAGCCCGCCCCTCCCGGCCAACGACCGCGACGCCGGCATCGCCGTGGGCTTTAGAGTAGCACGCCTCTCCGAGTCGTGTTGTTTTCAGAAAAACACGACTCGGAGAGGCGTGCTACTCTGCTCTTGCAAATGCTTTCCAGTAGACCTGCCTTAAGGCCGGAAGCGTTTCATTTTCAGCTCTTTGATCGACCGGTAGTGTTTGTCGTTCGCGGTCAGCAGAGTGCTGTTTGCCTCGACCGCGGTGGCGGCGATCAGTGCATCGGCCAAGCACAACGAGGTCGCTAAAACATATTCTTCCATGTAAATCGAAGCGCGGTGACCGATATTTTCGGATAGCGGATACGTTTGAAATCGCATGTCGGAAAGGAACGACCGAATGGCTCGGACCTCATTCTTGTTGCGAGCACCTTGCAGAAGTTCCATCGTATTCACCACCGAAAGGCCTTTCTCCTCCGCGTCATCGATGGCTTGGGCTGCCTTGGCGTTGCCTCGCAACATCCAGATGAGAACATCGGTGTCAAAAAGCATCCACGCGCCCCTTCCGCAGTTGGCGAACACGCGCAGCAACCTCCTTGCTCGCTTCGTTGTCGGCCCATAGGCCGAAGGCCGGATGATCTTTCGCTTGGCAAACCGCCTCGCTTGCATTACTGATAGGCAGCATCACCGCAGCAGGTTTGCCACGGTAGAGTACGGTAACCTGCTCATTACGGTTGAGTGCCTGAATAATTTCGCTCGATTTGTTCCGTAAGTCGACAAAAGAGGCTTTCATGGCAAGGGCTCCAGGGGCAATGTGTACAGTGAAAGTGTACACTTCAGTTGGGCTTCTGTCAACTTCTTAATCCCCTACCTCGGAGAGCTGCAAAACTGTTTTGACTGCTCTGATAGCGAATATATCCGTGCTTATTTCAGCCATTTTTTTGCGTCAATTGGATCGATTTCATCTTCTGCATCTCCTGCTTCCCACGGAGCATAAACAACGTCAAGCAACAGGTCACCCGTTTCGTGAACAGTTAATCCATCCCTATCCTGTTCCGGCTTCGATCCTCCATCGTCCACTCTATTTTGGCCGATGCTATAGAGTTGATATTCGTCTCCGTGGGTTTGGAATCGCAGCGCCTCACCAGTTTTGTCAAAGGGGTCCTGGGGCAATTGCTCAAGAAACTCAGGCACCAGCTGCGCTAAATTGGCTGGCAATGCCCCATGCACATCTTCAAAAGCTCGTATAGCCAAAGCAACAATCAAGAGTTGATGCTGGGCACGGTGCCTGGGGGCGAGATCCTTTTCGATTTGAAAGTTCGTCCAGATGCCTTTATCTGCTAAGTCATCCAGAATTATGCTCAGTCGTCCGTAAAATCCATAGGCTCGCTCGCACCAAACACGTTCGCGGTAGAGTATTTCTTCCAACGCATCTGTCGAAGATTTGATTTCTGCATAGGTTTCAATAGCCTGAAGGCATTGGCTTGCATTCATCCGCTTGTGCATTTGGTAGAGCGAAGACTCTCCGACGCCATCGAAAACCGTACCTATTAGCCAATGGGTAAGCACTCCTCCATTTCTAGACTGACTACCTAGCCTGGATATCGTCAGGTAATCATCCATTGCCTTTTCAATATCCCCCGAATCAAGGTGTACATCCCCGCGCGCACCAAAAGCTAGGCACAGGCTACGCAAGGCTCCGGAAGAGTCGGTATCCACATCCATCACTCCATACGGAATAGGCACCTTCACCGAGCGACTAAAGCCAAGTTCAGCACGTTCGTAGACATTCGCATACTTTGGCAAGCCAGCAACGAGTTGCTCTATTGGCGTTTCGCCCCAGAAGTTGATTAAACGACAGTCTGCCATTTTTCCAGCCGCCACAAGGTCGTCATAACCGTTTGGCGAAGGCAATACGCCTTGTGGAATTGGTAGTAGCGGAGTCATCAAGCGGTAGTAGAAGTAAATCGAGGGTGCTCCCAAAATTAACAACAAGCTGAGGAGCAGCATTTTTCTTTGGCTATTTGCCAGAGCGTCCAAGAACAATAGGGCCAAGAAAACCGATCCACACACTGAAAACCAAATATGCGTCGGCCACGTCCCCGAGTTGAACCAATCGCCAATATGGAAAATCAACGAGGCACCCCCAGGCTCGATTTTTGACAACACAGCGGAAAGAGCCAACAAGCAAGCCAACCCTATACCAGCTTTTTTCCATCGACTGCAAATCTTACTCAGCAAGCACCAATGCGCAAGCAGCACGACAATGCCGGAGGCGACTCCTGCTTGCCAAACACAATGCCAGTCGAGCCCTTCTTCGGCAAGCAGAACCATCGCGATCGGCACCGCAACTGCCACCACTGTCGTGAACAGCAAGGCATTTTTTACCGAAAAACGCCAAGTCCAATTTGTAGAGAACGTACGCCTTCGCCAGTAACGATGCGACTGAACACCGATCGTGACCACCAATCCCTGGCACAAAAAAATAGCAAACGGCTCCTGCGCCGGGATCAACAGCAGCAAAGAAAGCATCCCCACAAACACCGCCATGCGGACAAACCAATGCCTTCGAGAAGTCGACGCCCACAGGGCCAACAGCCCCACGCAGGTGAACGACGAAACGAGCAACACGGCGAGGGGAAATTCCATGCAGACATTGTAGCACACCTTCGGTAAGCCAGCAGCAAAAACACCCGACTCACCAGAGGCGCGCTACTCGGCCGTCGCAAACTCTTGTCGTAGAAATTTGGCAGCGGCGTTCCACTGGACCGCCGCCTCTTCAAAATCAACTTGCATGGCTCGAATGCTTGATGGCGTTTCTACCCTTGACTCTATTTTAACTTTCGGGTTCAGTGGAATCTGAGCACTCGGCCCCGAGGCCAACGCCTCTTCGACTTGGGGCGACAGTAAAAAATCGATCAGCTTCTCTGCCGCTTCACGGTGCGGCGCCCCTTCGAGGATCGCCACGGTGTTGGGAATGAAGAGTGTCCCGAGCTGGCCCTTGCTTTGATCGGGATACACGATTGTCACCGGGCGGCCCTGCTCAAGCTCGATGATCGCATCATCGGTGTCGGTGAGACCAAACGCCAACTCACCTCTCGCCACCGCAATCGCCACCTGTTTGTTGCCTGCCATAACACGGACATTCTTTTTTACCGCACAAAAAAAATCTTTCGCCCGCGTGTCTCCCCATGCCACGAAGAGGCAAGCCGCATGGCTGGCCGTGGTGCCGGCCAGCGGTTTTGCGATTCCAACCTTGCCCTTCCACTTGGGATCGATCAGGTCGATGATCGAGCGGGGCGTGTTTTCTTCGGATACCAATTCGGTATTCACGACCAACACACGAGCGCGGGCAGCAAAACCATACCAAACGCCTTTTGCTGAACGATATTGGGCCGGAAATGGCTTCGCATGGGGCGTCTCATAGCGACTAAGCAAGCCCGCCTGATCCAATCGCAGCGTGTTGACGATTTCGTTATTCCAAAAGATATCGCAGCGAGTCCGATTTCGCTCCGCAAGAATTGCCTGCGTAAGCCCCACGGTCTTGGTCGATTCGGTATCGAATTTCGCGAGGACAACGATACCTGTCTGCCGGGTAAATTTTTCGAAGATTGGCTGTGAAAACACCTCATCGAGCGCAGTGTAAACCACGACTTGCTGACGCCCCTTGGCCACGAATGGCAGAAAAGGTACGGCCAACATCCATAGCAGGGGCGGAAAAACCAAGAGAAGAACCAAAAACCAGGAATTTCGCCATCGCATAGAAGTGCGCATTTGTTGCTTTCACTGCGAATTTTCACCAATGGCTAACCGCTAACAACTGGCCGCTTTTTGCATTACAATACCTATTGTACTTTTCCGCCGGAGCAAGAGCCACCATGAAACTGTTATTGCTGGGGACTTCAGGCTATCATCCCAACGATCGTCGACATACCGCTTGCATGATGCTCCCAGAATTGGGAGTGGTACTCGACGCGGGGTCGGCTCTGTTTCGGATCGGCAAACATCTGGCGACCGATTCGCTGGATATCTTTCTCACCCATGCTCACCTCGATCATGTGGTCGGCCTGACCTACATGTTCGATGTGATGCACGAACACCCCTTGCAGAAAATTTCGGTTCATGGCGAACAGGCCAAGCTCGATGCCATCGGCAAGCATCTTTTTTCTGAATTGCTATTTCCGGTCGAACCACCGTTCGAGATGCAAGCTTTGCGGCCTCAACTCACGCTTGCCGATGGAGCCGTACTAACCCACTTCCCACTCAAGCATCCCGGTGGTTCGGTAGGCTACCGGATCGATTGGCCAGGCCGCTCGCTCGCTTATGTGACCGATACGGTAGCGGCCCTTGATGCCGACTACGTCGAAAAAATTCGCGGCGTCGATCTGCTGATTCACGAATGTTATTTCGGCGACGACATGACCGAGCAAGCGGAGCTCACGGGGCACAGTTGTCTCACGCCGGTCGCCCAGGTGGCTGCCGCGGCCGAAGTCGGACGAATGGTGTTGGTCCACATCAACCCGCTGCTGGCCGACGATGCCGCACTCGACCTCGATGCCGCCCGCAAGATCTTTCCAAACATTGAAATCGGCGTCGATTGCATGGAACTGCAGTTTTGAGCTGAATCTGCCCTTGGAGGTCGACTTTATTTCGGACGTCCCTCTTGACGTACCCACTTAAATAATGTACACGTGTATATGTGTCGTCAAGAGGGAATTTCCTGCAATTTCTAGTGGTTCGTCACGGTGTCCAAAATACTCGCCCCCACTTTGCCGCCTGATCTTCGTACCCTGCATGGGGCCAATGTACGGCGACTGATGGCCCGGCTGGACATGACTTTGCAAGATGTGGTCGAGGCCACGGGTCTCAACCCACGTACTCTTCGGTGTATTTTGCAAGGCGTGACTAGTCCTCACGCTCGCACACTGCATAAGTTGGCCGAGGGGCTTGGAGTCTCGACCGACGAATTGTTTCAGGATCCCTACCAAAGTGGCCTTTCCCCGTTCGACCAAGCAACCAACCCTGCCGTTGCGGAAGTAGTCGATGCACATCCTGGGACTTTTGCGCGCTGGACGCCCACTGATTTTGAGGAACTTTTCAGTCGCATGGCCGTGGGAGGCGAGCTGACCGAGGAGGGAACGCTAACTGCCGCCAAAGCGATGAATGTTCGGCGCCAGCTGATGCTCGAGGTCGCCGTAATTCTCGAAAGCAGCGAAGCCCACCTGATGCACGATTTCGTCGGCTGGCTCTATCGCCGTGTCACCACGATAGATTAGCCCCGCTTCAAAAATAGAAAAAATCTCAATCGTCTTTACGAAGCACCTTGGCAACCGGCAACCGGTCGATTCGCTCTGCTCCTTCGTAAGACTGCAAGAGATACACAGTGCCGTCTTCGGCAACCAACCGATCGTCCGGTTCGAGAAGAATCGATTCACTGAGGTGGATATGAAAAAACGACTTGGTCACAGGCGGATCTAGCGAGTCGTCAACAACGATCTCTTCCGGCTGGATTTTCACCGGCAGCGCCGTAAACGCGTACACCCAATCAACAATCTCAGGGCCCGATCCGAGGTCGCCCCACACCGCCCGTTCAACGTCCACGCGGTCGAGGCATCCGTAGGCAACGCTCAGCTCGCGCGTCACGCATCTCCATCGTCCCAGCAACGGATTGCGTTTCCAAGACGGTCCAGCGTCCGCCCGCCCCGTCCACAACGATGTCGCCAATTTTTGGTGCCGATTTGCCGGCGGGTATCTGCAAATGCCAAACGGCATCGGCTTGCTGCACGAGACCGTTGCTCGGATTCGCTTCGCTTGAGATCGCCTCGTGCCGACGCGCGGCGCTAAGGGTCACCGTCTCCGAACTCTGCCTGCGGCGCAAGTCGACGCTTTCCAGTCCATCAACCAACTGGGCAAAGTCGTTTTCTGCATGGATACCTGATGCCATCATGTCGTTCCTTGGGATTGAAATTCAAACGGCTCGTAGCCCTGCAATTTTCGATCACACCAATCGACGGTCTGTTGGAGCGAATCAATGTACTCGGTCCACGACACCCGTTGGCCGTCGATGGAGTACGTCGGTTTCGGATTGGCTCGCAACTCTTCGAGCTGTGCGAGTGTCAGGCTGCGTATCGTGGTAATCTGTTGTGTTTCGGTTGACATAATTAAATACACCTCAACTTAAATCGGAAAACAATTTTTTGCCCAGTGACAGGAGTCAATTCATAGCGGACTTGATAAACCGCGCCTGCCTTAGAAAACGCTTCGTCCGACGAAATGTCTAACTCGTGACGAAAATTGTAGCCAACCGCATCCACGGTCCATGCGCTATCAAGCTGTAGCGAGTCGTATATCACATCCGCAACAACGAGTGCCACGTCCTGATGACCCGTAACGGGAGTGAGTGCTGTAGGATCGTCCTTGACGAGTTCGTAGACCGTATAGAGGATCGATGCCACGGAGACTTGGTTGATCTCCAATCCCGAAGCATTTTCGACTCGTGCCATAAATGTTGCTGTGGCATTACGAAATACCACAGCATGAATGTCCTTCGCAACTGCCATTAGACGGTTACCTCACCTGAAAGAATTGAGTTATTGGAAGCGACGCCACTTGCCGTGAGCTGGCCTTGGGCTGCAGCAATCGAATGGGCAAACGATTGTTCTACTTGCCATGGACCTCGAATTCGATTTGCCATCGCAGTCGAGGCCCCGCCAACCGCATGCATTACGCGAGGGTGATCGGTAGCCGTTGGCGACCCGATCACGACAAATTTAGGTCCTAAGCCAGGTCGATTCGTTTGCCGAATACAATCGTGATAGGTGACCATGTCGCGAGAATTCGGCGAGGCAAGCAACGGGCCTCCATTGGCAAGAAACGCTGCCTGTTCTGCACCTACCGCGGCTTGGATAACCGAGACCTCGGCCACATCGACGAACTCCGGGCCATAGAGATTTCCAAAGTAAAAAAAATTCAGCGTTGGAATTGTCAGATTATCGTTGTTAACACCAAGATTGCTCCCATCGATAAATATTTTTCGTTCGCTGTCTGATGGAAAAACAGCAGTCAAATGGTGCCATTGCCCTGGAATCATTGGACTCGCGGAATAGGCAGCGCTAGAGCTGTTGCCTATTTTTGTTACAGCAACAGCCTCTTTGGTGCTATCGCCTGCAAAATAGACATCACATCTTGCCCCGGTGGAAGTACTTAAAATTCCCATGAGCGTAGTAAACGAAGTGGTATCGGGTACACGAAACCAACCGACCAAGGAAAACGGATAGTCGGGTATACCGTTATGAGAGTAGTAAGGACCGCGCTGGAGTTATTGAGAGAAAGTGCCACGTTTAAACCTCACGAATTTCTAGCAATACGACTTCAGTATCTCCAGCAAGCGTGTCGGTACCCGTTGATGCCAAGCGAGTTAAGTCGATCAGCGCCAGATCGCCTGCAACTGCTCCTCCGACGCTGATGGGCGGAGTCTCCGAGACCACTAGTTGGCCACTTGTGGTCGGCGCAGAAGAAGTAACGTTGCCACTTCCATCAATCGCCGGCAGCGTGTCGAGATTCGCTCCGCTACTTAGCCGAGTCGCCTCTACGCGAAATTGAACGTCTCCTGTAGTCGCTGTGCTCGAAGTCCATGTGACAACTGCCAGCAATTGCCCACCACTGTAATGACTGGGAAGGACTGCGTGAAACAGAGCCTTCTCGTCTGTCGTGTCATCAAAATCAAGCACGATAAAACCGCTTCGCAAGTCCACCGAGGCGTAATTTGCCGTGGGAGGGCGATTAGATAATGGGTCGAATACAAGTAATGAATCGCCTGATGCCATGAAATGGTGACTCCATCAGAGAGAGGGAAAAATAAAAATGGTTTCGGACCGTTGAATCAGGCTTCAGGGTTCAGTGGGTTGGAGAAAACATCTCCACCCCACTGTTCCCCGTTCCTGGCCCAAAATTCTGCTTATTTCACTCAGCCGGTGCACTTCACAACGTAACGCGGATTCAACACAGCCGCCGCACCCCGCTCGCTCGCCTTGAAACGCAGCACGATGTCGTTATTGAAATCGGCCTCGCTGTTGATCGGAGCTTGCGTGACGGTAATCGGCCAATTTTCCATGTAGGCAAATGCCTTACGGAAATCGCCGAGGAACCACCATTTTTTCGCATCGTCTGCCGTGACTCCCGAGGCCACAATGCGACGGTACGCCAATCGGCTTTCCTCGACCCGATAGTTGCCCAAGGGATTGGCTGCCGTGGTTGCCGTTTCCGAACCAGTCGCACCGTAGGTAATTTCTGCGGCATTGAAAACTCGATGGGCCGCATGTCGATAGGCTGGCATGACCAATATGGTCGTGCCTCTCACAAGCACTGGCTCGCCCGTGTTAGGATCGAGTATCTCGGTAAACATCTGCTCCGCGGCGTCCACATTGGTCCAATCCACCAACTCATTGCTTGCGAGTTCGTTGTTCCAAGGACCTGCTGTGTAGTAAGTGTCGTAGCTGTTGCCGTTCGAATTGAAGCTGTTGGTTGCTCCAACGATCGCATCAAGAATCCGCTTCTCTTTGTTCAGCCCCAGCACCTCGCCTACTTCTGATGCTCGACTGAGAATCAAGTGAGTCCGATCAAAAAAGATCGCCTCCTTCGTCACCGGAACGATAAAACCTCGTTTCGATGTCGAGGGGGTTTCCACGTAATCCTCTCCGAAGCCAAGATTCGGGTACGGCATCCCAGGCGACACTTCGTCGACATTCTCGGCGATTCGCGTGATGCCCGGAATCTTTTCACCATCCAGACGTGTCGAAATGGTCTGCACGAGTTTCGAGGCGACAAAAGTTTCCTGCTCGTAAGCGTCCAGTAGCTTTGAATAAATCACTTGCCCCGTGATGTTGAGAAAAGCCGTCACATCGACACCGTCGCTGGCTTCCATCACATTGACACTTCCTCCCGAACGAGGATCGAGCATACGTACCCATTCGCGCCCATCGGGCACGAGGGACTCTGCTAGGTCGCGGATGCTAAATTCCTCGGGAGACAAATGTCCTTCATGCAGTGCTTCGGAAAGATGCTGCACGGTTCGCTCAGCTCCATCCAAGTCGTAACGTCGCTTGAGTTCTCGATAGTTGAGTAACACAGAATTATTCTCCTTGTTGATCTTGTTTTTCACCCACCACCATGGAGGGCGACACGTTGGTCTGGCGATACTCTCTTAGGCTGCCGCTTGTGGGCCACCTCGCACAATGGTGCTTACCAGGTCGACAAGAACCTTGTTCCCCGCAGTCGGAACCCGCTTCGCACATCGGCCTATCGCCAAGTTCTCCGTTGCGACACCCGTAACGATCTGCGTGTCCAGCTCGGTTCCCGTACCTTCTTCGCGGCCACCGATCAGGTCTCCGACTTCAAACGCCTCGGACGCACACTGGAACTCAAAAACACCACTGGTAGCGATACGAATCGC